>CALGUD010000013.1 GCA_937901915.1 uncultured Flavobacteriaceae bacterium | reverse complement strand
GAACTAAATTATGAAAATATGTCAATGAAATTTATCTTCCGAACACATATGGTTTGAAACTCTTGAAGGGTTATTTTTTAAATATATTTTTTCTGTTAAGTTGGGTTTCAAAATTCGGGATTGCAGAGCGGGTGTAAAATAAAGGGTCTTATGTATCTTGTATTTTTAAAATTAATGACTTGTGCAACAGTTACCAATGTTCTGTCACATTATGTTAGTTCATTTTCAACTCTTTTTTCAATCAACCATTCATATAATTCACATAGAAATTCATATTCATCTTCCTTCACGCTGTAAGAATGAAAATTCTGATTTCTAATTCTCTCCAATTTTTGCATCCAACTAGTCTTAGCGTCCTTTCCTCCGCTAATTTTCTCTTCACCAGGTTTTGTAAATTGTGTTTCAAATATTTCACTCCAATTACGACCATAGGTTGCTATTTTCCTGTAGTCGATAATATTGAGACAGTCCCAAGGCTCTACTTCGTCAGATTTTGTTTTTGCCTCATAATTCTTATCAGCTGCTCGCTTTATTGATTCATCATAAACATTCTTTGGTAAGCCTGATTTAAACCATGAGTCTCCATGAAAATGATTTAACTTAGTTCTGAATTCTACTTTCATATAGGTTTCCAGATCTCTTATCATCTTAAAGGATTCTTCATTAAATGCTTTTGCTTCATCATTCCAGTACTTTGATAGTCCTTTTGGAGCAAAGTCTGATCTAGATTCATTTATTGCCTTTTGAAGTGTTCTCCAATATCTTGCCCTACCCCCTGTACCATAACTCTTCCTTAGTTCTATTTTCTGCTCAGGTTTTAGATCCTTGAAATAGTCAACGAGTGGATCTAAGTAATATGAAACCTCATTTACTAGCTCCTCTGTTTTATCTCTTTTCGAGTTGATCTTCCCAGTAGTTTTTAGATGATCTATGATATCATTAAATATTCTAATTAAATTCTCGATTCCAGCATTGATTGTCAAGAAGCCATCATCCGCTTCTCCCTTAGCCCATTCAGCAGGTAACTTTTGTTTTATGTAATTGAAAGCTTGTGTAAGAAAAGGGTAAAATATGTCATAAGTATTGTCATTATTACCTCTATAAAACGTACCATCTTCCTTTATTGAATTCTTGGTAAATTGTCCAAAAAAATTACTCCTATCCAGTCCTATACGAATAGTATCGATTGTTATACAGCGAGTTACCGTTTTGGGATTTTCTCCAACGATTATTTTGTCATAAAGTGGTGAAGACTTATCTTCTCCTAATTCTTGAGCTATCGTCAGTTTTAAAGCTTTAATTTGATCATTTAAGTTCTCGGAATTCCATAGTAGATCAGAATTTAGAGTGTTTCTAAGATTTTTTGGAACGGCCTTCTGATTCTCATTAATTTGCATGAATAGCTTAACTTGTTCTTTTCGTTCAAGATTGATGAAAGCAACAACAGGAATTGAGTTTGTTTTCTGATATTCTGAATTCGCATATCCATATAATCTGTGTTGACCATCAATAATAAAAGCAGAGCGATATTGTTTAGGCAAATACAAAACTCCTACTTTGGAAATAGCATCAGAGACTTGCGTGTTTGCCTTTTCGAATCTCGGCTTCTTGCCGTTTGTAGATATATTTATGATTATTGAGTTTGGAAAAAAACCACCATCTTCTACAAATTCTTGCACTGAATTTAGTCTTGAGCGTTTGATAAGGCGTTGATATGTGGGCATTAGCTTTTTATTGGCCTTGTTCCTATGAAGAACGTATCCAATTTTTAACAGTTTTTCTGGTTCAATTGAAAATGAATAATACGTATGCCCACCCATTTTACCCTCAATAGCAGGTATTTTATTCTGAATTTCGGGTATTTCTTGACCCTCAAATAAATTACCCAAAAGTTGAAATCTAGCAGACACACCCAAATGCTTGGTTAAATCTTGGTAGTACTGGATTGTTTCTTCATCAAAATGTAGTATTCCAAAATTCTCTAGTCGATCAATATCTGGATCGGACAAAAAATAGTTGTTTGTTGCAAAAATAAATTTAACCTTATGCTTATGTTCTGGAAATAATAACCTTATCGCTTTTAGAATTCCTTCCTTTTTACCACCAATCGCTTCAATTACTTCTTTGAAATTACCTTTTTTGGGTTCTCCTTCACATGACTTGCATTCAACAAAAAGCAATGTTTCAGTGTCAGCCGCAAATACATCTATTTGTTGAGTTAATGTAAAATCATCAGAATAAGGCATTCTAAAGTTTCGATCCTTATTCAAGTAGTTAAACCCGAGATTTGCAAAGGTTGTCCAGACCTCATCCTCAAAAGCCATGTCAAATGCTTTTGGTTTTTTAATTCTCACTTTAGTTTTAAATTCTCGATCTATTAACCAACCTTGCTCCTTATATCTGTCAACAGACTCAGGTAAGATGCTTTCATAGATGTCTGGTTTCTTTCTCTTTTGGATTACACTTTTTATATTTTTATGACTTACAAGCGATTCCCAAAATTTTTCTCTTTGATTTTCCGTCATTGTATGATCACATTTGTAAAAATGAACTCTTCTGTATGACCTCTTTGTGCGCTTAACCCTCCGATTAAACTTGCTCTTGATTTTTTCAGGATAGAGTCTCCTTTTGAAAAAATCTCTTTAATCCGTGGGTGTGCTGCATTTGTTAAGATATAATAAGCTCCTCTGTCCTTTATATCATCAATTAATGAGCTCAACCGTATTTGGTCATCTAACGAAAAGAGCTTTTGGTTGTATTTTATGAATCCATTGTGATTGTGAGAAACAGTATAGGGCGGGTCTAAAAACACAAGGTCTTTTTCTTGTATATTTTTAAGGACGTTTGAGAAATCACCAACGAATAACTCTGAGCTTTGAAGTCGTTTGCTAACCTGTCGAAGCTTTTCAGGTTCTAAGAATTCCTTTGTCCGAAAACCATAAGGGACGTTGTATTCACCTTTAAGATTTACTCTAAAGATCCCATTAAACGAAGTTTGATTTAAATAAATGAATCTAGCAGCTTTTTCAATTCGATTATCAGGAGACTTTGATCTGATAGAATAATAAAACTGCTCAGAGTTTGAATAATGACTCAAACAATCTATAATTTTTTCTGGATCTTCCTTTAAAGCCGAATATGTCTCTATGAGTTCCCCGTTTAAATCAGATAAGAACGCCTTCTTCGGGTTTAACGCTAAAAATACTGAGCCTCCACCAAGAAATGGTTCATGGTATGTATTGTAACCATATTCAGGTAAAATGCAGTCAATATGCTTTAAAAGCCAACTTTTACCGCCAGCCCATCTTAAAAATGGTTTTGCTACTTCAATAGTTTCTTTCACGCCATCTAAATTAATTATTCTGTGAGTCTCTTCTAATGTCCCAACTTGTATATAAATGCATTTATTACGTTACACCCTTCCAAATATAAGTTAATTCTTTCAAAGCAGCCGAAGTACTGTTTAAAAGAGCCATCCCCGACCCGATAGCAAGGATCTACCTGTCGGTAGACAGGTTTGCAATCCGTGCTAAAACATATTGCTTAAAACTTAAAATAAATTTAATACAAAAACTTCTAAGTCATTATCAAGCTCTGCATAATTTCTTGCAGAGCTAAAATAATAATCTTCAGGTCTTTCAACAATTTTTTCAACGACAGGATTGTTATGTATGTATTGTATTTTTTGTTTAATAAACCAATTTGACTCGGCAATTTCAGCATGATAGCCATTCTGCCATACCCACCGCTGCGCAAAGTCTCCCGACTTTGAGCAAGTTTTTATTATCATCTTTAATATTTATTATACTTTAATATTGATTCTGTTTTTAATACGTCCACAACTGGATTTGGCATTACTTCTACTTTTAGCAAACCCGTATTATTAACATAGATACTTGCACTGGAATATATATAATGAGATGCTTTTTCTACTATTCCTGCCCTTACAGGGTTCATATGAACATAATCTAACTTTGACCACATAAACTTATTTTGAATATATTTCTTCAGCGTGATTACCCGCTGCGCAAAGTCTCCTGACTTTTGAGCAAGTTTTTATTATCTCTTCAATATTTATCATACTTTAATATTGATTCTGTTTTTAATACATCTACAACTAGGTAGGTATAATTTCTAAGTAAAGTTTGTTAAGCTTATTCAGCTAAAAAAAATACTTCTCCATACTCAACTTTAAAATCTTCAGAAACCCAATCGCTATATTTACCATTTTCCAGTGGAACTAAATTAAAATTATCATTGGGTTTGAAATTATAGAATAAAATTGAACCTGGATCGTTTACTTTGGAATACGCAAAATATACGTTTTCAATATTCTCTATTTGATAGAAAATTTTAGTGATTTTTTCTAATTCTCTTAGTGAAGTGTTACTATCGGGGTATAAAAAAACATCATACTTGTTTTTGATATTATTAGAATATCTATTTTGGATTTCCAAAATATTTGGTACTTCCTTATTATTTGATTGATAAAACATATTTTCGCAATCCTCCAATATATCGCACAAATAACCGACTTTAGAATCTAATGGGATCTGAAATTTTGTTAAACTATCTTCTTGTTTTGATTTTCTTTTTATAAAAGGGCTTATATAATATCTCAAATTGTACAATTCTTCCTTATATGATATTGATGAGTTAATATTTTCAGAATGTGAGATTGGTAAATCAATTTTTAAGAGAGATAATGGAAGTTCATTTTGGGAGAAGACGATATTTATATTTGTTAATAATATCAATACTAAAGTAATATTTCTCATAATTATAGCTCGGATTTAGTTTAACCGGTTACAAATGCTATTACATTTATATGTCAAATATAAGTTAATTCTTTCAAAGTACCCGAAGTACTGTTTAAAAGAGCCATTAATAGGATATCCTGTAAACGGCTCTTTTAATTTTTGTTATTCTGTTGTCCGGATAATGAGCAGGTTGGACATAGATGTTACGGTAACTCTATCACCGATTTCAAAACCGAGGCTTTGTAACCAGTCTCCGCAGAGTTTAATTTCAGGAACATCTTTTTGGCTGTACTTGTTAACCCCGATAGCGCGGATTGCAAATCTGTCTACCGACAGGTAGATCCGCGCTATCGGGGTTTCACTCATTAACTTTATACTTTTGCGCGAAGTCGGGAGACTTTGCGCAGCAGGGTCTGATGGATCTAATCTTTCTCTATCTACCATACTATTCCCGCTGCGCAAAGTCTCACGACTTTGAGCAATTTTTATTACTTAATATCTAATTTTAAATATGTAATTGTATAATACTTATCATATCATCGCTCCGCAAAGTTTGACCCCGATAGCGCGGATTTGCAATCCGTGCAAAAACATATTGCTTAAAACTTAAAATAAATTTAACACAAAAACTTCTAAATCATTATCAAGCTCTGCATAATTTCGTGCAGAGCTAAAATAATAATCTTCAGGCCTTTCTACAATCTTTTCAACGACTGGATTGTTGTGTATGTATTGTATTTCTTGTTTAATAAACCTATTTGACTCGGCTACTTCAGCATGATAGCCATCCTGCCATACTTTATATTGCTGGTCTCTCTTTAAATGCTCACAAGCT
Source organism: uncultured Flavobacteriaceae bacterium (assembly GCA_937901915.1). Lineage (GTDB taxonomy): Bacteria > Bacteroidota > Bacteroidia > Flavobacteriales > Flavobacteriaceae > Abyssalbus. Next base: position 23,126 of record CALGUD010000013.1, on the reverse strand, counting down.
TTTGCAAAATTCTCCAACATCCATTCTCTTCTACTTTCGGGTTCTTCGAAAATAGTATTAATTATCTTCTTGGATGTATACTTTTTAAAATCTCTCATGATGTCAGATAAAATATGCCCATCTACAGCTTTACAAAATAAATGGATATGGCTGGACATAATACAATAGGCATAAATTTCTAAACCTTTGTATTTCTGGCAGTAGTCAAGAGCATTGATGATATTATACTTTTGATTTAACCTGGTAAAGACATCTATCCATCCAACAGTGGTAATGGTTATAAAATAAGCAGTATCGGTAGTTGTAGCTTTATATTTTGTAGACATTTTGAATAAAAAACAAATATAAGAAAATGACTACAAATAATTTATAATGGCACGGATTACAAATCCGCGCTATCGGGGTTACAAATCCGCGCTATCGGGGTAAAGTATAGTATTTTTAATATTTTACCATTCATAAACGGGGCTTTCAAATGTTATCCATTCGGTTGTGTTTAATGATTTACCATCTGTGTTCATGGGTGTAAAGCGGACATTATACTTTCCTTTTTCACTAAATGTAAAAGCTCCTGAACACATTCCATGTCCAACCTGAAGTTTACCATCCCATTCCCTGAGGTAATAAATTGTCTTTTCGTTTGTTGCTAAGTCAATAACTTCGGTTTTATACCAAACTTCTGAATTTGATTGGTTTTTTACGTCAAAAATAGCATTCGAAGATGGCCCGCAACCAAAAGGAACAACTTCTGTTTTATCGAAAACTGCTTTTAGCTCTGGATTAAGAGGTTCTGCAGATTTTTTATCAGTTGTTTTCCAATAAACTCTTTCTCTTTCTTTTTTATCCGAATTCCATTTCGTCATTTCCTGGGTTTCGGTTTCAGTTTGGTTTGAATATTTTAAAAAATATGTAGTATAGGATTTTAACTCTCCTGATGTTTTAAAAATAGCCTGGGTCAACTCCTTTTTTCCTTTTAAGATTTCAATTAAAAGCAATTCAACCAGTTCCCCGTTTTCACTTTCCAGGAATATCTTCCGGTTTATAAAACTATTAACTGTTTTTTGACTTACAGAGTAACCTTGAATGATAAACATTGAATTAAGGCTAATTTCTTTTTGTTCAGGCAAGAAAGTCATCCCACTCATTGCACATTTTGCGAAAGCCGTCTTAATTCCGAAAGTAAATAACAATACCAGTATAGCTTTTTTCATAATATGAGTTTTGTAACCCCTATCAAATATTATTCCATCAATTTAATGCAACTCAGGATTTTTTTAGCAAAGTGGTAAATGTTATCGAGTTGGAGGAAGTCAGCTCATGAACTTTTCGGGGTTGCGAAGTTGACCTTATTTTGTTTTCTGCTTTTCAAAAGTCAATCTTTCGTTCTCTCTGGACCTGTAGAATTTGCAATTTCATTTTATTATTCTTGTTTCAAACTATGCTATACGAATGCTTACCTATTGTTATGCTGTTTTATTTTATTATCTCAATGAGATTACCTTCAGGATCTGCGATAACACTTTCGTAGTATCCATCTCCTGTTGTTCTCGGTTCTCCAATTATTTTATACCCATTGGCACGTATTTTTTCGGTAAGCGAATCTACCTTTTCTTTTGATCCAACAGATATGGCGAAATGTGCCAATCCTAATTTGGAACCCGATTTCTCAATAAATTCAGATATATCCGGCTTATGCATTAGTTCAATACGAGCACCGTTTTCAAATTTTAAAAAGTAGGAGCTGAATTTTTTCTTTGGATTAAAATATTTTTCATTAGAACTTAATTCAAAGAATTTTAAATAAAAGTCCTTCATTTTTTCTAAATCCAAAGTCCAGATGGCTATATGTTCAATTTTCATTCAGTGTTCTTTTAACAGCAAACTATTGATTTTTATACAATTCTACAACTTTTTTAAAGTCAGTAGACTCATCAATTTCATAAAAATAATCCAATTGCCATTTTTGAGTCTGTGCTGCTTGTTTATTTTTTGCAATGTCCCAATCCGGATAAACCCGGAATGCTCTTTTCCCTTCTTTGCTTTCTGTTGAGATTATTCCTTTTTTAACCAGCACAGACTTCGGAAAAACAAATTGTCCGAACCCGTTTTCTGTCAGCACGTTTACAACAAAAAAATCAATTTGGTCGGTTTCGTTAAAAGGTTCAATGAGGCCGTTTCCGTTTCTCTTCCAGAATGTAACAAACTGTCCAACCTTTTTCGGTGTAATTTTTGCAGTTCTGCTAATGACATTCAGCCCGTTTAATTTAAATCGGCAGGCATTATATTCTTTACTTTCCGGTTCAGTTTCGAACTCAGTAATTTCAAGTGCACATTTATCGTAAACTTCCGCTTTAATTTGGTTCAGATTTTTGTCCATTCAATTTATTATGCCTTATTTTTTGGATTAGCAATAGGTACAATATCACTTTCAAATATAAGTGAATCTTTTAAGAAGTAAACATGAGTACGCTTTGAAGTATATTCAGCATTTTACGGGCTTATATAAGGCTTCTACAATTCGGGAGGTGTGTCTGGATCAGTTGACTGTACTGTTCTCAATAAGGCCGATAAAACTTCTCTTTTCTATAGTATAATCCAGTCGTCGGTTTTGCTGAAAGCGAAGGTATTTATTCCGGAATCCTCAATAGCATTTTTAACCTGTTCATGAACAACAGTAACCATAACGTTTTCTGCAAGCCGAAACATAAGTTCACCATGTGTTTTTTTCTCATTGATTCGGAAACCACTTATACTACTATTTATTAATAGTTTGGCGTCAGGATTCTTAATTTGAGATTTATCTATATCCACTGCTGAAATTAAACCAACAATGTTAAAAGCATACCAATCAAATTTTTTATCTGTTCCTCTATAACTAATCACTGCCGGGTAGAGTTCGATATTATTTACACCACATTTTTTAAGTACTTCAGCAAGTCGTGGCGACATTAGAGAAATAGAATCATCGTAATAGTCGGGCGGAGGGCCTTGATATCCAAAATGGGGGGTGGCTTCAATTTCTATCAGATTGCCAGGAGGATCCATTAATAGGGTCGCACTATGCCAACCTCGTTTAGGATTGATTATTTGCTCTTCATTAATTTCTAAAAACGGAGCATCGTCCTCGTCCTCGTCAATGCTTGGATTGTATAGATCATTAATAACATAATACATTATAAAAATAGCTTTTTAATTTTGCTCTTCTTTAGTCAGGATTATTAAATAATTTCTTCCTCAATTGTTAAAGTCAATTTCTTATTCATGCACTTTTTTGAGCTTCTAAGCAAAGATAAGAAGATAAACTAACACGTATGTTTTAAAAAAAAAGCACATTTTTATTTATGAGTGAACATTTTCCCAAAATTTCGAGATGTTACAGGTATAATTTTACTCTATATGATACCACTGGTATTCCTTTCCATTCCAGAATATAATTCCGCCACCGTGAGATTCCTCAACACCCATATAAATTCCGTTTCCAATAAGTGTAAAATTCCGACTTTCGTCTTGCCCGATAATGTCTCCGGTTTCTTCATCAACTAAAGTGGGTGAGACCACATCATTTTTTGGTAAAATTTTAAAAACTTCTATCCAACTTAAATCGGTCATATAATCAACCTCTTTACCCGCTCCAAAAACGTAATTCTCTTGATTTTTAGAGTTGTGAATTATTAAAACACCTGTTTTATTGTTGTTTTTGTTTTTTACTATAAAGGCAATGTCCGCTGTATTGTCTCCATTAAAATCACCAATAAGTTTCCTGTCGGTTAATTCCAAAGAGTCGGGAACTTTAGATAAATCAACTTTTTCAGCTGGCCTGAATTTTATTTCTGCTGTAGTTTCTTCTTTTTTTGGCTCAGATTTTTGTTCAGATTCTCTCTCTACCTTTTTCTTACAGGATGAGAAAGTTAAAACCAGTATTAAAATTATAATTGAAAATCTCATTTTTAACAATGCTAATGAATTATCTGAATTCTTTAGCTCATAAATACACTGTTTATAGCTCAATATTTTCATTTTTTGAGCTTTAAATTGTTTCTTAATGAGCCACAACCAACTTAACACCTTTTTGAATTTATAAATGTAATGATTTTACAAAAAAGTAACTGAGTTGTTGTTTAAAGTATATCTCAGCTTTTTTACTGACTTTTTAAGTACGTTATTGTTTACTCAAACGGTTCCTTTGGCAAAGCTTTTAAATTTTTAATATAACGCTCATTGTTATAAGGCTTACCGTATTTCATAACATGAAATAACTCAACTGCTAAACATTGGCCAATCATTTGCCTGGTTTGAAAATCATCAAATCCTTGTTTTAGCAATCTGTCATATGTTACTTTAGTCTCAGGCGGATCGTTGTCTCTGATTTGATTCTTTATTATTTCAAAAATCTGTTCTCTTAATTTATGATTCGTTTCCATAGTCAATAAGAACCTTATCCATTTACAAATATTTTTTTTCTAATCTATCCCTGAGTTTCTTTTTATAATCCATGCTTTTTTCTGGCATTTTAAAAGACTCTTTAAGTGATTGCACAACCGGATTAAGTTTTTGAGTTTTTTCCTTTTGCTCTTCTTTAGTCAGGATTTTTAAGTAAATCTCTATGATACCAGATAAACTGTTATTTTTATCTTTCGCATATTTTTTAGCTCTTTTTATAATTTCCTCCTCAATTGTTAAAGTCAATTTTGTCTTCATCACACATTTTTTGAGTTCTTAAATAAAGATAAGAAGAAATTAATTACATATGTATTTTTAAAATAATACACGTTTATATAAACACCTATTTAGGTTCATAGTCTCCTTATACTCCAAACTGCCTCAAATGATGGTCTGAATGTTTATATGCTAAAATACCTATCTGCTCTTTAGTCATTTTTCCAAAAAAATCGTGGATAAAGGCCGGATTGTCGTAATTTTCATATGTTTTTATTAACGAAATCCATTTTAATTTACCTGCTTCTATATCTCCGTTTGTTTCTTTCACTTTAAATTGAGAGGAAGTCGGAATGTTTTTATCAAAAGGTTTTTCATTTTTAATCATTTTTTTCAAGCCTATTTTTCCGAATATTTTACCTATAAAATCCTGCTTATATCTATGCTTGGCTGTTCCTAAAATCCAACCGTTCCAATACGTATTGTGCTCAATCATTTGAAAAAGGTTCATTTTACCCCACTGTGCTTTATGATCTATGTTTAATGAGTTTATTCTAACAATCAATTCTTCGCGAACCTGGGTATCAAATATTGTTTTCATTGTCAAAATTATTTATAGGTTGCAAAGAAAAAAAGTTTCCTGAATCGTCTCTAAATAGTGCTTCCGTTCCATAAAATTCTTTAGTAGGTGGTTTTATAAATTCGACGCCTTTGGCTTTAAGCTCTTCATAAGTAGCAAAAACATCTTTGCAGGTTAGCACACCACAGCCAAATATTCCTTTTTTAATAAGGTCAACCAGGGTTTTGGCAATTTCTTTAGGAAACATTTTGCTCTCCTTTACAGGAAAAAGCACCAATTGTAAATCGGGTTGTTCCGGTGGTGAAACGGTAAGCCAGCGTGAATCGGGACCCATAGGTATATCATCTACAACTTTGAAACCTAATTTGTTAACATAAAAGTCATAAGCACTGTTCTGGTCTAAAACGTGGATATTTGCAACGGTCATTTTAGTAATCATGGTTGTTTATGTTTGAGTTAATTCATTTCAAACTTAAACAATGATTTACTTGTTGACTTCTTCAAAATTGCTATTTTCTAACCAACCGTGTTGATAAGCATAACAGCCCGGTACAAATGAAAGTGGATTTTTGATTGTATTCTCTTTTGTTTTTTTGTGTCGTGTTACATACTCCGAAGGCGATACACCAACCGTTTTTGAAAAAAGTCCGCTGAAGGACGTAATACTATTAAAACCAACCGAGTAACAGACATCGGTAATGGATGTTTCGCTTTTTAAAAATTCTTTTGCTTTTTCAATTCTGACATATTTTAAATATTGATGCGGAGTTTTACCATACATGGATTTAAACAGGCGAATAAAATGAAATTTGGAAAAATAAGCTTCATCGGAAATGTTAGTAAGGTCTATTTTGGAAGCATAGTTTTTATCAATAAAAAGCTTTGCCTGAACTATTCGTCTGTATAAATATACTTTGGGGTATTCTATCATCTCTATAAATTTTACATGGTGTCTTTATTAATGACCGCAACTTAATAAATACACTTTATTCATTTATGTCTCTTTCAAATATAGGGGAATATGATAAAAAGTTCAAGGGCTGTGAATTGTAATGGTAAATATTGTCCTAATAACCCTAGGTAAAGCCTTTTGTTAAATTCCAGTTTTTTTAGGTATTTGATTCTTTATTTTTTAGTCCCTGAATATATTTAGAGCTTGTACCATTCCAATAGCATTTGACACATCTCCCATTTTTAAAATCATGATTGCAATTTTGATAGCCGTATAAATAATGGAAACAATCAGGACATAAGTTCATCATTTTTGAAGAGTCGGCATAATATTCACTTTCACATTCACTGCATATTTTAATTTCCCTGTTCATTAGTATAGTTATAGCTTAATTATATTTTTAAATGTTACCTCTTAAATTAGATTCTCTGTTATAACATATGAAAATGACCACCCAGCTTTTTAAAATCCGATATTTCCAACCGCATGACTTTTAAGTGATTATTGGTACAAACCGGACATTTAGGAAGCCATTCCTTCTGTTCTTCTTTGCTTTTAAAATGGTCATATGCAATAACAGAGAAATTCGTTGAATTTAGTGAAGAATTTACACGTTTATTCATTAAATCTACCCTGTAACCATTCCATTCATCATCCGTTGCTTCTATAATTGCAATTTCCTTAGAATCAGGTTTAGCCAGGGCCACCATCCCACTTGTAGCCATATCTGTATCTCCTGAAAATATAAAATTGTACAATTCGCAACTACAGTTTGTGCATTTGGTATGTTCTATGTAGCCCTTAACAAATCTATGGTTATGCTTGAGTTTCATTAATTAACGTTAGTTCGATTTAAAAAATATTAATCAATCTACTAATAATCTCTTATATTCTTCGTAGTGATTCATATTAAAAAAATAGTTTTAACGACCGGAATTTTTCTAATTCTCTTGCCGTCTTACCATTTCATTAATCCAGATAGGTGCAAAAGGAGATGTACAACCTTTTGAAACAGGATAATCCCTGTATATGCCTAGTTTCTCTGCAATTTTAATGGCCCGGTCTCGGTGTTTGGGGTGATAGATGCCAATATAAGCAAGGGCTGTGTTCATAGTCCATTGTACTTCCGGTGCTGCTACAGGCATTTCTTTCTCTAACTGATCTAATAGTTTTTCAAGGTTTAAGCCTTCCACATCTTTTGCAATCTTACCTGCGGTTAAGCTCCAACCTGACCGGGCAGCCCAAACATTATTTGAATTCATCCACTCCTCCCGCAGCAGTTCTTTATCAGGGTGATCTTTCAGGATGTACGCATTGAACCAGTCTGAAACCTGTGGAAAATCCAATGATTTTACCATTTTATCCAATTCTTTTACTGACAATTCTTTTGGTTTTAAAATAAGAATGGCCAATAACCGGGCGTCAATATTTTTGGTTTCCCATAGCTCTAAACCTAATTTATGATTGGACTTAATCTTTTTTGAAATATTTCTTATATCACCTAATTTTACGCCAAATTGATTACCTGCAGATGCCCCGTTTTTGGTATTAAGTGCAACCATTTTTTCATTGCTCAATGCCTTAAGCTGTGAGAATACTTCTTTTACAGTCATACCTTAACTTTTTTGCTTTTTCTTAAGTATCAATGCACTCACAAGGGCAACTACCAAACCAATCGGCAATACTTCCGAATAGGTAATCAAAACCACAAAAAGGGGATTCTTATACATTTCTTTAAAGTTGGCCATTTCTTCGGCCTTTGCAGGCAAATCGGAATCAGTACATTGATTGAGAACATGATGAGTATATACATCAATAAAATCGGGAACAAACAAATAGTAATAAAACAGCCAGACAACCACATACATCGTAGCACCTACTAAAGCTATTAAAGCTCCTGTTTTAAATGCTTTTCCGAAAGAAATAAATCCGCCCAGGTGTTTGTTGCGGTAATTCCTGACCCCAAAAAATATGAGTGAAAAAAGCACCACCATTGCAGCATAACCAACAATGTCGTTTCCTTTAAAATCGGGGTTCGTGTACATCATATTAACCATTAAAATCATATTTGCACACAGGATTGTCCCGATAATCAAACCAAAAATCAATACAATTTTTTTCATCTTTTCGTTTTTAAAATACAATTCAAAACTAAAATCAGAAAACAAAATTTCAGTCATACTTTAGTACCAAAATACTATTTTCTAGTAGTTTTTAGATTAGAAAAGAGTTTTTACAGTATAATTTTCAGCCTTTTGGCTTTTTCTATTGTTTGTGTCCTGCTTTTTACATCCATTTTCAGGAAGAGATTAGAAACATGGGTTTTTACAGTACTTACCGAAAGGAACAAATTGTTTGCAATATCTGCATTACTATAGCCTTTTGCCAAAAGTTGCAATACTTCATATTCCCGATTGCTTAAATCTAATTTTTTAAGCTCGGTTTCGTTTACAGAAAATTTTTCAGGCACTTCTTTTTCTATAACTATGGTCTTAGTTTTTGGTTTCACAAGTTGCATTGCTACCCAAACACCCAGCGCGGTAAAAAAGACAGCAATCAATCCAATATAAATGTCTATAGCATTGTCAACAATCAAGAATTTCCATTGCAGCCATTTTAAGACAAAGACTAAGATTGCCAAAATAAGGCCGTATAAAATGATATGTCTGAATCCTTTTAAAAATGTCATTATTATTTTAACCTTGCTGTTGGCTTTATCTGCCCGGGTTTTTTCATTTACAAGATAAGAATTTTAATAAAAAAAGCGGCCTGAGTTTACACTCAAACCGCTATTGCGTTTATATCCTTGATAATAGTTACTGCCTCTAAATGATTAGTTCAACTTCCACTTTTCGGCTAATTCGGCATTAAAACCATCTTTGTCTTTTGGATTAGGTTCGCCTTTACCATAAGTAATTAACTTGTAAAGGCTGTTTGTAATATAGCCTGTCCAGGCATCATTACAAACATCATAACATTCGTAATCAGGAACTAACCCTTTGTGTGTGAATTTAACTTTTGTTTTATCACCTTTGCTTGTTATTTCAAAGATTAACCTGGTGTTAACCCATTCGGTTTTGTCTTCAATGAAATTAAATTCATTTTCCAACACCTGGTAAACCAGTTTTTTGTTTTCAGTCGCTTCAATCAGTTTTAATTTACACAAATGAATGTCTTTGTAGTGATAGAAAAACACTTCGTTAAGTTTGTCTGTCGGGCCTTCAATTTCCTCCGACCACCAGGAATGAAAATCTTTAATGGCATTATAGGCTTTTTCCGGGGTTGCATTTACAAAAATGGTTGCTGTATAATCTTGATTGTTCATATTATTTTGTTTTGAAGCATTTTCAGGTAATTTATTTTCCTTTGCTTTTTTGCTACTATCGCTGGAGGATAGTGTTGTGACGGTTGCTAACAAAAGAAATGTTTCCAGTTTCATATTTTCTCTTACTTTTAATTCAATGTATTCTCAAGACTTTCCATATACCCCGTCCAGGCATTTGAGCAATCATTGTAACACTCAAACCTAGGCACCAAACCCTTATGTGTAAAGGTTACTTTCGTTTTTTCTCCCTGGCTGCTAATGTCAAAACGAATTTTTGTGTTAATCCATTCTTTGGGGTCGTTTATGAAAGTGAGATTGCTTTCGAATACCAGCCATACTATTTTACTGTGGGGCACCAGCTCAATAAGCCTTTGTTTAGTAAAGTGTACACCATCGCCTGCTAAAAAAGAAAATTCATCGCTTATTTTAGTACTCTTTCCGGTTATTGTTTCTTCGTAAAAACCAAACCACCACTTATTAGGGTCTAGTAATAAGTTGAAAACTTCTTCGGGGGATTTAGCTGTATTAAAACTATAGGTAAAGCTCCTGGAATTAGTGTTTTTATTAACTGTTTTTAAATTACTTGTTTCCATTTTCAATTGTTTTAATTACAAATTTATTACCAAAAAATCCTGAATGCTGTTTATTTTTCACAAATGTACTGTCTATAATGACCCGTTATAATGGCTAATTAAGACATTTTAAATGGTTGATTTGGTCAACATCATTTTTTATCTTTGCTCAAAATTCCCAGATGAAGCATTTATCTATCTTAGTTCCCAATGGAGAAAATAACCTTAGCAGTATTGTAGGTTCTTATAAAATTTTTTCCCGGGCCAATGCTTTTTGGAAAAGTAAAGGCAATGACGACCTCTTTAAAATAGAGTTGATTGGTACTTCAGAAAGTATAGGTTTTCATGGTGGATTGTTCTCTGTGAATACGCATTCGAATATAGCGAGGGTTGCGAATACAGACCTGATCATTATTCCCAGCCTTAGCCATAATTATGAACAAGCACTTAGGGAAAATGAATTATTACCCAAATGGCTTGTAAAACAGTATAAAGAAGGAGCTTCTATTGCAAGCATTTGTACAGGGGCATTTTTGTTGGCCTCTACAGGCCTGCTGGATGGTAAAAGTTGCTCTACCCATTGGTCGGCAGATGCCGAATTCCGGCAGATGTTTCCGAAGGTCGATTTAAAGACTGATAAACTGATAACAGATGAGGATGGTATTTACACCAACGGTGGTGCCTTTTCATTTTTGAATTTGATTATTTATTTAATTGAAAAATATTATGACAGGCAAACTGCCATGTATTGTGTAAAGGTTTTTCAGATAGATATGGACAGGCATTTTCAGTCGGAATTCAGCATTTTTAATGGTTATAAAAATCATGATGATAAGGATGTGCATGAAGCGCAGGTTTATCTTGAGTCAAATTATCAGGACAAAATATCAATCCGGGATTTGTCTAATACGCTCAATGTTGGACGAAGAAATTTTGACAGAAGGTTTATTAAAGCTACCGGCATTACCCCATTAGAATATTTACAAAGAGTAAAAATTGAAGCCGCTAAAAAATCTCTTGAGAATACCAGAAAAACCGTGAATGAAATTATGTATGATGTGGGTTATAATGATACGAAAGCTTTCAGGAATGTGTTTAGCAGAATCACAGGGATTTCCCCCAATAATTATAAGTCAAAATACAATAAGGAAAATTAATCCCAATAACCTATGCCTATTATACTAATTTACTCTTTTTTATGTCGTCAATTATATTGCTTGAAATACTTACTAATTTGCTTTCTATTTGTTGAGAGAGTGAATCCAAATCATTAAAATCCGGATTTTCAATCAGTAGAGCTTCAAGTATAGAATATTTTGGCTTGGTAGTTTTGTCATTATTCCACTTAGTTGCTTTAAAAAACTGCCAGTACTTTTCTTGTATTGGTCTTGTTTGTCCTAATAGCCATACTTCAAACTGCATTTTTGGATGGTTTAACACGAGTCCGAATTTCAATTTTCGCTTTTTCAAAAAGTCGTTGGAGTAATAGAAATACGTATAATCCATATAACCTTGAAAGAGGCTTCCAAATGAATAGCAACCGGACAGATTTTTGGATAAAGCGGTTCTTAATTTCATTACATACTTTACAAGCCCTGAATATGCTTCCTGGATGTCGCCTTTTTCTAATTGTTCTTTATAGGCAGCTACATAATCATTTAATTCTTTCATTGGTGAATTTTTGTAACTTGTGTAAAATGTTGTTCATGGTTAAACCTGGAAGATGAAATATTTATTAAACCATCTCTATCAAATATAAGCTGATTTTTCATTTTACAGGAATGTACAATTTCATTTTGTACATTTCCAATCCGTCTAAATGTCCCATTTTACTTTCATCTTCAGATATCAGGTGCATATGCAAAAATGAATCATGATGGGTAAAAATTCCTTTGTGTTCAGTAGAAAAGAAGCCAACTATGTTTACAGTTTCATCTTGTAACTCATATTTTACCTGCCCCTGATGCGCTTCATCGGGTGATGATACTTTTGTGCCTTTTGGCAGATTCTGAATGTGGATAATTGCATTTGAAACTTTTCCTTTCAATTTAAAGGCAAATGGCCTTTTATAATCGGCTGTTTTACTATTTATAAATTTCTCCAGGTCTTGTAGGGTCTTCATACCTTCAGGCAATTTTATTTCCTGCCATTGGTTTATATTGGCATAAACAAAAAAAGGCGCAGAAACATCAAATGTTTTTCGTACAGAAATAGTTGAATCTGAGATTACTTTAGAAACATAACTCTTTCCTTCATATATTAATATCTCTCCTGTTAAAAAGCTTTCAGGCCCGAGACCGTAAAGCCCTTTTTTATTGGAAATAGTATCAAGATCAATTCTACTCCCCAGTTCCCCATTCCACATTACATTTTTCATTGCTCCAACAACTTTTACATCTTCATAGATTCCCGCTATTGCAGCATCTTTTTTACCTAAATTGCAACTAATAATACCCGTTACCAGGATCATAAGAACAAGCCCTTTAAATGACATAGTTATATCCGCTTAAGTTGATTTAATTAATCTTGACCGACTATAAAACGTTAAAAATCAGGTTAAAATTGCTCTTCAGTTAGCTCTTTATTTATCATTGCGCCTGCGATGTTTCCAGCGTAAACCGCATTGGCTACCGATCGCATCATTCCTGAATTATCTCCACAGGCAAAAACGCCTTTAATGGTTGTTTCCTGAAAATTGTTCACCTTAATATATCCATGTTCTGTGAGCTCACAATCCAAGGAAACAGGAATGCCTGAATGTTGTGTAAAAGGTAGCGCTGCGTACATGGCCGTAAATGCTATTCTGTTGCCATCGGTTAAAATTACATTATTGATATGCCCGTTTTCGTGCTCTATCTCTGAAACTTTTGTTTCTATAATTTTTATGTTGTGTTTGTTCAGTTTTGCCAGTTGTTCCTGTGTAAATGTGGCCTTGCCGGTGGTTAAGATTGTAACCTCATCTGTTAAGTTATTAACTAACGAAGCGAGGTGAAAAGCCTTTTCACCGTTAGCCATAATTGCTGTTTTCTGATTTCTAAATTCATAACCGTGGCAATATGGGCAATGAATAACGGAAATACCCCAACAGTCAGTAAAACCCGGAATATCGGGCATACTATCTTTTATACCTGTGGCAAAAACAAGTTTTTTAGCATTAAATTCAGTCCCTGACTGTGTAGTGATGGCAAACCCGTTTTTGATTTTCTTTCCACTAACGGCAAAGTCAGCGAGAAATTTTACAGTTTTGTAATTTAAAACTTGCTTTTTTGCTTTTTCGGCTATAATACCTGGTTTTTCTCCGTCTTGCGTGATAAAATTATGCGAATGAGGCGTTTGTTGATTACAAGGCAACCCACTATCTATAATTAAAACATTTCGCATAGAACGCCCCAATGCCATTGCTGCAGAAAGCCCCGCATAGCTGCCCCCGATGATAATTACATCAAAATCTTTATTCATAAATTTAATTTTCATAAAATGATGTTAGTGAAAAAGATATCTAACTCCAGACGCCATTAAAGATGCTTGTTACAGGCTACAGATGTATACACCGCATTTTTATCTGTTGCCGACTCCTCAAAAAAGTCAATAATTTTCGACATCAGTTCATCTACCGGTTTAGTCTGGTTGATAGTGTTAAACAGTTCGTTATTAATAGACTCATCTGTAATATTCCCATTTCTCACCTTAAATAAATGTGGGAAACCCTGATATTCATTAAATTTATACAAAGCCCGGGAAATAAACTTTAGCTCATAGTCAGATTCGGGTGTTTTCCCGTCAAGAAAGATCACCTCAACAGAGGCAGGTAAATTAGGTAGTATTTGATGCCTAATAAATTCAAGGCTTTTAGTTTTATTATTGTAGCAAAAAAAGTTTTTGCCCTCTAACTGTTTCAGATACTTATTATACTTCCTTTCCCTGATTTTATTAAAAAACCAGCTAAATGGCCTGGCAATTAGAAAGAGTGGCATACAAACCAGCATAAAAATTACAACCAGAAGAACACCGGTTAGCAATTTAAATTTTTGAATTGAATTTTTCATCATGCAGTTTATTCATGTTGACATACTTGTGCCCGAAGATACTTTAGCGTTCACTCTGCCTGGCTAATGTAGTGAAAACATTGCCCCCCTCCAATTAATACCGGGTTGGCCTTTCTCAATCCTCAATTGCATCAATACCGAGCTCCTTAAGTTGTTCAAGGTGCTCTTTCATGGCCTTGAGCACATAAGATGCTGTCCTCTTCTTGCCGTAGTTTGAATTAAAACCGGGTTTAATTAAGTCATCCTGTTTCAGGTTAGCCTTAGTGCCATGATAGAACTGCTGTAAATTAAAGTCGGGAGTAGGTGTCATTGAATTATAATTGCTCTTATTTTTATTTATTTTCATAGCCAATGATACTATTTATCAATACTTTTTACTCTCTGTAACAAATTAACTTAATCCTATTATCATCCATATCGAGAGAGAATAAACCAATACTTTCAATTATCTCCTTAATTTTTCCTAAATCCTGCTCAAGTTGCGCCTCTTTGTTTACAATTTTTGGGAATACTAAATACTCTATTTCTTTAAAGGTTATCCATCCCCCAAGTGAATTGTTACCTTCAAATCCATTCTGCCAATAGTCAAAATTGAATTTTGTATCACTATTTATATACAACTCCCCTCTTTGTTTATTTTGTACTTTCCTGAATTCTATTTTTTTTATTTTATCTGCACTTTTAATAAGCCCGGAGATAAGGCGAACCCACTTAGAGTCAGACATAAGATGTTCTGAGAATCTTGAAACAGACTTTTCAATTTCCCGGATGTTTTGCTCCTTCTGTTCATTTTTCAGTTGTTTCGTCATAACTACTTTATAATTCAATCAACCATTCATGTTTTTGATATTGAACCGGCAGCTCTTTCGTACGTTCAAATATTTCCACCTTTAATTTACTTTCATGAAACCTGATTTTTGGAATACACCTCCAGGAATCACTTTTATCAATTTTTAGCAGTTGTAATTCCTGCTTTAAATTTAATTCTGAATCAATGATTTTTAATTTACCAGAATTAATAAAAGCTATATCCCCGTTTGTAAATACGATTGGTTTTGAAGCGTAAGATGTTTCCAGTTTAACTCCTTTTTGAATAGTTCCATCGAGCTTCAGTCTTACAACATATGCATTAGTTGGTTCATTTCTATCTTGCTCAACAATCCGAATGTCATTTTTTTCTCCAATAATATAATGCCCGTAACTCCTCCATTGTTTAATTACGTTACCATTGGCATCATACATCCATGTATCAAATACATCATATCCTTCAAGGCCCAATAAAAATTCCCCATTGGATAAAGCCGCACCCTGTGCACCTCTTAATTCCTTGAGGACAATCCCTTTATCTAAATCAATAAGAACGGCAGGGCCTAAATGTCCCCAGGCATGATAATGCTCGGAGTTTGTAGTAACCAGCAAACGGTTACCAGAAATCCAGGCATTGTTGGGTATGCCGGGGCAGTTAATATTTTGTTCCCATACAGAATTTCCACAACTGTCAACTAATGTAAGCTCTTTTTTATTTGAAACAATAAATATATCATTTTGTGCTACCAATAATTTCCCGCAATTATTTGGCCCGGACAAAAACTTGTTGCCGGTATAACCTTCATTAGAAATTTTTGTTTCTATTATTTTTAAGGAATAACTCATTTATTGGGTGTAGTATGTTTCAGAAATATGCAATTAATATTTAAAAAATCAACTTTGCGGAAACATCCAATCGGTAAATTCACTTTTATATTCTTTTCCCCGGTTGTCTGTAATTTTAGAAATGCATACATACGGGTTTTCGCGGTGTTGAGTGGCATATGAACATATTCTGCTCTTGGCAAGATCAAATTCAATGATCAATTTTGCCTCTTTAACCAGTTCCATATCTGATTTTGCCTGCTGGACCAGCCTTGGTAACCACTTTGAGTAGCTTTCTATTGATCTTTGTATTGGCTCTGTTATCAGTTCACCTGGTTTTGCTTCGTTTCTTATAAAATCGATTTCGATTTTGTTGATGTTCTTGTACAGCATTTGCTTTTGAATCTCCCCCAAAATGTAATCGTCCTTATAACAGTTTAGAAGACTGATAAATGAGTTTCCTATATTATGAGCTACACTTTGTAAGGTTTTATATTTAGACATTGTTTTGAGACCTGTTTAATTATTTAAAGGTAGTTCTTAATTTCTTTAATACTCCTTCACGTGATATTTGCCAATATTGGCTTAAGTCATCAATCAATTCGTCTGTGAATTTTTCAATAACATTGAATTTTCCACCCAACCGCTTTTCGTTTTCCTTAAAAGATTTTAAGGATTCTTCGAAGTTTTCACCACATTCAATTTCAACTTCACAATCATCAATTCCCAGATGCTTTTTTGCAAAAGCTTTTATCCCTGTTTTAATAGTTGAAAGTCCTATTCCTCTATCCGGATGCATAATATCTATAAACCTCGGCTTTACTCCTTTCGAATTTTTTGGAGCGTTGTATTCCACTTCAAGAACTTCTTCATGATGTGCATCATCATAGTAATACCAATAATGGCATTTATCATCTTTCAGATAATTGCTGATGGCTTCAACGTATTCCTTTTCTTCAATGTTATTTTTTAAATTTTCGAATTCAGCTTGTAAATATAATCTGGTATTTAAACAAACCCCGCAAATTAACGTATCATCCTCAGTGAACAGATTTAAGTCCTCCCAACCGGTTTTATCACAAAAACCATATATTCCCCACCAAAGGTTAGATGATTCAGCCTTTACAATAATCTTCTTATCTTTCATTGACACCTTTTTAAGCCTATCCTCGCCATTAACAAATTAAATATGTTGTACCCATTCTGAAGCTTCTTTATTAACTTCATTTATTAGCAAATCAATATTATAATTGAGTTTGTGTTTGTTAACTTTAAGTTTTACATCTTCAAGGGTTTGCAGTAAAATTTGTTTTATTATTTCTTTTCTTTCCATTATTGAGGATGCTGCATATTCTTCACCAAATATTATTTCTGTATTATATTCCGATTTTTGGGGATAATATGTTCCTTTTACAAATCTTGTGTTTGATTTTGCAGTTTCAGCTGTTACATACCTGACTGCAATTATATCAATTCCACTTCCGTACATATCTGCATTTAAGGCTTTATTCAATATTTTATTCAAATCCTTCAGTAAAGGAAAAAGCATCTCTCTTTTAATTTTGGACTTCAATTGGTAAATACCACCAATTACTATTGGATTTGTTTTTTGCTTGTTCCTTTGATCTAGAAGCTTCGGCACATTAACTTCTTTTACTTCCCTTTTAGGATAATCTTGCCAGTCTACACTTTTCTTTTCCGGTATATCCGGGCTAAAGTAATAACAGGGGTTTAAGTAAATAAAACCATTTTTACGTTTGGTCCAGTTTGCCGTAAGAAAGCGAAGTTCTTTTTCCTTATTTCGAAGCTCCGTTTTCCAGGAGTTAGCAATTTTGACACAAATTGCATCAACTCTTTCCAATTTTTCCCATCCTAAAATTGAAAGGCATTCGCAAACTTTTACAAGCTTGTTCCATTCATCAGCATCTTTGTACTCCGTTAAATACCTGAACTCGTTTTCAAGAAATTTATTGATTTCAGGTTTTTCTATAGTTTTTAGGAATTCCGTCAGTTCTTCAATACTTTCTATACCGTAGATTTTTTTCATTTTCAGTGGAGTGTACGTATTCTTAGTCCGTTTTTAGTCTCTTTTTATCATTAGAAAGAAAAGTGGGGTTTTGTTTGGCAAGGGAAAACTAGTTAAAGTATTTCAGTTATTTGAGCTTCCCCTATTTTCCATCGCCCTTCGTGAATCCACCATATCCGTCCAATTTTGATCAGTTCCACAATATTTTGATTTTTAATAAACGTCACTTTTACGTTGGCCGTTTCACCCGGTAAAATCCATTCTTTTTCAAACTCTATTATTCCCATATAAGTGGTCTTAAAATCGGTTGGGTTTTCCAGGTATTCAAAAACATGGTTTGGCCGGTAACCGGTTTTTATACCATTCTCTCTTCCTCCATTTTCGGTTGTATAAAGAGTAAGCTTTGCTCTAACTTCAATAATTTCCGAATTCATTTACTTAATTTGTAACACTCATTTTAAAACTTCCCTTTACTATTTCACTATCATCTAAAATTGATTTTTGGTTTTTATTGGTTTAAGTAAGAAGTTATTAAGAAAACCATAATAATAAAAACTGAAATCACTATAAATAAGAAGTTTTTATTAATGTAATTTAGAGCAGCCGAATTAGCAATGCGACTTTTTTTAATACGTGTAATTTCATTTTCTTCAACATAAAAACCTGTATAAATCACAGTATCAATCTTCCCCTGCTCAATATTGAGTAGCCGGGTGTCGCTTTCATCAGAATAATCTAAAGACACTACCTCTTCATTCTCGAAAAAGTAAAAATATGTGCCCTCAGCGACACCTACAAATTCATAATCAACCCCCTTATGACTTATTATTTTTGAAAAAACTGCTTCGCGATTATGGATACCTCCTGATATTTGTACGCCAGAAATAGCATTGTAATTTTCAGTCACCATTTGCCAAAAAGAGAGATTGGTTATTTCATTTTTATGAGTCTCCATGGTAAGAAATCGAATAGTACCATCGTCCGATTTAATTTTAAATTTTTTACTTTCAATTCCATCACCCCATTCAGCATTATATACTTTTGTTACTTTCCACTCTTTATTTTTAAAAAAAAAGGTACAGCCCCTTTCTAGTTCCTTGATCTCAAACATAATTTCTGTCAATTAATATTCTACATCAAATTTCATCATCATCCTTAACTTATGTAACCCTGCTTTCCGTGAATTATATAAGTTTTATTCTGTTTTAACAAAGTATAAACTCCGGGATGCTTGTTTTATTCATCTGCTTCAATGGATACAGCAGAAAGAAAAAACTTATTGTTTTCCTCATTAAAATTCCCAAATATCATAGTGGTATCTGCAGAGCTTATTGTAAACCAAGCTCCACTGTTTATTGACAAATCAAATTCCTTGCCTGCCTGTTGTAATTTTCCTTCTATTTGACAGGGCATATGATCGAACCTATAATGCCAATCCGGCCCGCTAACAGGTTTAGCAGATTCAATTATCTTCTTGATTTCAATTTTTGTCAGATACCATTCTTTACAAATTGTAGTATCTGATGTTAAAGACTGATAATCTATAGTCCTTTTTATGTTCAAGATGGAATAATCTTCTTTTATATTAAATTCCTTAACAGGCCGGGAACAGGAAAATAAAGCTAGAAATGTAAAAAAATAAAAGAGACTTTTCATAATGCTTGCAGTTCATAATATATACTAAGCCGGTTTATCAATAATTTTAATGAAGTCTAAGTTATCCACATAATAAAAATATAGTTTTTTTATGTGTTCAAACTTTTCTTTGTTATTGTTTATGGTATTTTTTAACGTTGTAATTATTTTATCATCTCCGGCTTTTAATTGATCTGGCCAATCGGGATATAAAGAAACAAGTTTTATTTCAAAATCATTCCAAATTATATTATCTAAAATGTCTGCTATATATCCAAACTCATCATTCTTAATAGCTGTTAGTATGGAATCATCTAAATTGTGCTGATTTAAAATTGCATTCCCATATATATTTAAATAAGGAATAATATTCATAGACCCACTACCTTCATCTTCAATATCTGATACACTCGTATCAATCTCCATAAAAATAATCTCAGGTTTTTCAGCGTGCGAAACAATTTCTAGTAATGTTTCCTCTATTTTTTCAACAACTACTGATTCATTCATTACATTATAAATTGCTAACTGTAAACTAAAATTTACTTGTGTTTATATAACGATACAAAGTTCGATATCTAATTCGTTTTGTGTTACACTGCTTTCAGTGAAATACTTTAAACACTCAATTGCATACATTTTTATGAAAACATTACAATTTCGGTTTAATGGGGGAGCAAATTTCAATTAAAAATCCATTGTTATCCCGAAGATATCCTACTTTTTGCCCCCAAGGTTTTTCGGCCAAAGGTTCATATTCCGTAGCTCCGGAAGTGATTGCATTTTGAAAATCTTTTTCAATATTTTCAGTTGTAAAGGCTAATTCCGCACCGAACGGCTTTTTTGAATTCTTTATTTTATCAAATCCCTTTTTAAAATTCATTCTTCCTAATTCATTTGAGGCAAATGCGATAGTTGTCTCTCCGGAATTTAATTCTCCATAGTCTTTTTCGGGTGTAATGAATTTTCGGCTAAAGCCAAACGCTCTTTCGTAAAATTCAATGGTCTCCTTCACGTTTTCTACATAAAGTATCGTATATGCGTATTTCATACTTTGTTTATTTTGATTTTGGTTTGTGATGTTACTCTTTTCGCTGAGTTAGAGTTCCTCCACACCTTGCTTCTTGTGGAAAAAATATTTAACAGTCATGGTATTCAGGAGCCATATTAACTTCGAGGCCTGTCAGGTTAGATATTTTTTCATTAAATGAGTTGAAAACATTACAAGCTCCTGAAAAAACGCTTATACTATTATTATCCTTCAGGTTTAACATTAAATAACTTCCCCCACTGCCTTTAGCTGGTAAAATGTTTTGAATTGTAAATGATACAATGTCTTTTTTATCAAAAATAAGGCAGTACGTTTTATCTGCAAATCCTATTTTGGAGTTTTTATTGTCCATCCAAACAGTAGGGGCATTACTACCTGATAACAGATTTAGGGGCCTGAACTTTATAAATTTATTCTTTTTATAATCTGAAGGTGTGTTGATCTCTTTATTTATGGTTATATAATTACTTACCTCCATTTTATTTTCATATTCGGTATTAATCAACAACTCAGGATATTCTCTTCTGTTCTGGATATTGAACGAGGTATAGCCTCCATCAAATTGCCAACTATTATCATAGGTATAAACTAATGAAACTGACATTCCTTTAGCATTAAAAGAGAAACTATTCTGATCAGCCCTTTCATATTGAAACAATTGATTTTCTTCTAAAAAATCTTTTTGAAGCCTCTCTTTCAATTCAAAGTAACTTTTACCTGAATTCGTTTTATCAATACAGTGAGTATAGAAATGCTGAACCGCTACATCACTTCTTTTACTATCAAAATATGCATTAAAATCATTTAAAAGTAAATTCCCAACTCTAACCGGGAACTTGAATTTTAATAATTTTTGTCCGTACGGGGATTTTTCAAAAAACACATTGGAACATTGTCCTAATTCCTGATAAGTCGCATCCCAGGATATAAATTCTTTCTTTGGGGATTGTATCTCAAATCCGGATTCGTAGTCCTTGTTATTTTCACTTAATATCTGATAAGTAGGCGCATGTATTTTTCTCCAGATTTGTTTTTTAACCGGGCCATCTTGATATATGCTTTCAAAAAACACCTCATCATTAAAGTTGAATCTGGCCGAAAGTAAGTTGTAGGCCTTTGAAAATCCGGTATAATGAGTAGGTATCCGGTTTTGGTGGTAATCAAAAATAAATAAAAAGGATTCTCCCTGAGCATTAACAATTATATATACATATTGAATGTCTTTTATATTAATCTCGCAGTTATGAATGTCATCTTTTCCTTTACAAATTATTTTATCTCCTTCAACAGCAATATTGCCAAAACTTTCTTCTTTAGGAAATGAATATTTTTTTTCTGGTTTTTTATTAAACATTTAAAAGCAGGCAAATTGAAAGTTATGATGTTGAATTAGCTTTCCGTAACTTCTGGTATCTGATAGTATTCCAAATCGCGAGAATCAATAACATGAATGCTGTGAAAATTGGGATATAATAAATGTTCGCAGGATCAACCCTGAGCACTATAAACATTGACCCTACTGATATTATAACTGCAGATACCGCATATGCTATTTCGTCGTAAAACCAGGCATATGGAAAAAGATGTGCTCCTGTAATAATGGCATAAGCCATTATGAAAGAATCAGGGTATTTAATCAGAATGAAAATTAAAAATGGAAAATAGATGAGTTGTGCAAAATTTAACCATAAGCCCAGGGGCTGTAAAGGGTTATTTTCAATCCTCCATTGTGTTTTTAATATTTTTGAAAACCCTAATGCCAAAGGGATTAAAATTGCCCCAAACATGAATGTAAATACACTCTTGTCGTATGCTGAAAAATGTGTAAACTTCCAGATTAAGAATATTCCAAACCAGGTTATTGTGGCTGCAAATATGAAATCAATTCCATTTTTTGCTTTTAATTGGATCTCTAATTTAAGTTTTACAAGTCCAGAGGTATTATCTGTTTTTACGGTGTTCATATACTATTTACCTGTGTTACTTATTTCTGCTTCAATTCCTTTAATTAAATAGTCCAAATTTTCTTTCCATTCCTTATAATTTTCGGATTCTTTCCAAAGTTCTACAATTTCCCTCTCCCCATCTTCGTCCGGCACTTCATTTTGAATGTCTTTAAGGCAATGCAAAAGAAAATCAAAAGATTCAGGGTCTCCGGCAAAGGCCTTCACTCTCTTTTTTAAGTCCAGTGCTTCATTGTCTTCATCTTCATAATCCAAAAAACCTGTGGTTTTAAACATGAGATAAAGTTCTGTTAAAGCCATAGCAGAATTGTCAAAATAAAAATCAATTTCTTTGAATGTTTCTCCCAGAAATCCATTATCTCTCATCACTTCTATAAGTTCTGAAAGATTTAAATATACTTGTTCTGTATTTGCATATTTAGACGAAATGTAATCACTTATAAGGTCTACTACGTCTAATCCGGCGTCGCTATCTAAAGCTTTGTGTCCCCAAGCCCCCATATTTTTTTTAAGTTTCTCTTTGTTTTAATTCTTACAGATAATAATAAGCACACTCTACACTACTCTAATTGGTAAATATAACCAAATCTATTTGTAAGCTCCCCCAAAAATAGTACAGTTTAAAAGTAGAAAAAAAGTATTAATTTTAAACTGTTATTATGAAAAGAAGCAAATTCAGTCCGACCC
>CALGUD010000012.1 GCA_937901915.1 uncultured Flavobacteriaceae bacterium | reverse complement strand
ATGATTTAAGGCACGTAAGTGCAGGGGTATACTTTGTAGTGTTAGAAACACCTGTGTCAACGCAAGTGAAGAAGTTGATTATTGAATAAAACGAACTGGCGCTCGTTTGAACGAAACGGGAACGAGTGATGATTTTTAGGCTCCCCTCCTAGATTAGGAGGGGTGTTTCTGCCTCAGGCAGAAACGGGGCGGTAGAAAAACCTGTGTTTAGAACGCGAAATATAATAGTACTGGTCACAGAAAAGATAAGCACCAGATGTAAGCATAGAGCCTATATTTTAATCAAATTTTCATCCACATCCACAATTGAAAAGCAAAAATTTTATTTAAGAGACCAAATTTAACCTGGTAAGTCTAAAAAAACTTTATTTATAAACACTTAAAAATCAATTAATTAATAAAATATTTTAAAAACATTTTCATTTTTTTTAATGTCTGTGTAACAATTGCCCTGATTCCGGATCAAAGGCTAAACATAAAACTTTAAAGACATGAAAAATTTAATGATTACCTTAATTTTAGCATTAGTTAGTTACACCACATTCAGTCAATCTTCAATCCAGGTTGAAAAAAAAGGAGAAGGGGACCCTCTGTTATTTTTACCCGGCTTTACTACCCCGGGATCTGTTTGGAATGAAACTATTGATAATTTAAAAGATTCCTATACCAGTTACACTGTTTCTTATGCCGGATTTAATGGAATAAAACCCATAGGCACCCCCTGGTATGCTCCCATTAAAGATGAATTAATTGCATACATTAAAAAGGAAAATCTTTCTAATGTGGTTATAGTTGGCCATAGTATGGGAGGTAACCTTGCCATAGATATAGCTCACGAATTACCCGAACACATAAGCGGACTCGTATTAGTTGAATCCATTCCTTGTATGCGGGAATTAATGATGCCCGGTGTATCGGCTGACGATCTTCAGTATGACAGTCCTTATAATAAACAAACCATAGATATGCCTGAGGAGGCTTTTAAGCAAATGGCTACAGGGATGGCTCAAAATATGACCTTAAATGAGTCTAAAATGGAAGATCTTACACAATGGGTGGTGAATGCAGACAGGGAAACGTATGTATACGGATATACAGATTTACTTAAGCTGGATTTAAGAGATAAACTTTCTAATATTAATATTAATGCACTTATTTTAGGGGCTTCTTTTCCTGATAAAGAAGTGATAAGGGCAAATTATGAAAAGCAATACACCAACTTAAAGTCTAAAAAAATAGAGGTGGCAGACAACAGTAAACATTTTATTATGTTTGATGAGCCTATATGGTTTTATGATCAACTAAATGGTTACCTAAGTACGAATGAGTAGTAAAAACAAGTCTTTATTCGCATCCCTGCACAAACAGTATCAACCTATGGTTCTACAAATGTGCATGGGATTCGTAAAAGGCGATGGAGATTTAGCCAAAGACTTGTCCCAGGACATTTTTATCAATACATGGAATTCACTCGATAAATTTAAAGGTGATTCAGGTTATAAAACATGGATCTATCGCATTACCGTAAACACTTGCTTAAAGTACATTCGTGATAAAAAGGATAAAAACAGAGTTGATATTGATAACATAGGCCATAAATTAAAAGATGATTCCCCGGCAAACCCAGAGTCTGCTTATGAATCATTATACCAGGCAATCGGACAATTAGCAGAAGTAGACCGGCTTATTATGATGATGGTACTGGATGAACTTAAATATGATGAAATTTCTAACATCATTGGTATAAGTGAAGTAAACCTGCGGGTAAAAATTCACAGAATAAAGAAAAACTTAAAAAAAATCCTTGAAAATGAGTAATAATCTGGATAGTTTAAAAAATATGTGGCAGGAAGCTGCTAAGGTGAGAGAAACTGAAACTACAGTTGGCTCAGAAACAATTATAGCACAAGCACAAAAGAAAAAGCATAATACTTTAAAAATGCACATAGGCAATATTTTGGTATTGACCCTTACATTAGCAGGAATAAGTGCCTTTTTTATGTATGTAGCCCGTTTTAACGAATTAATCAGCCATATTGGTGTAGGGTTAATGACAGGAGGCCTGGCGGTAAGAATATTAATTGAGTTTTTTAGTATTTACAGGTCAACTAAAATAGATGTGACAGAAACGGCCTTTAATACAAACAAAGCGTTATTGAATTTTCATCAATTCAGAAAAACAATTCATGGCCCGGTAACACTTACAATTTTAGTGTTATATACTATAGGCTTTTACCTCCTTACCCCGGAATTTAGTTTGTATTTCAGCACGCCATTAATGATACTTATTGATTTATCCTATATTGTTGGGGCTGTTATATTTACCTGGCAAATACGTAATGCGATTAAAAAAGAAATGAATTACCTGAATGAATTAATTAAACTGGAGAAATATTTGATCCATGAATAAATCCAAGCTGGTGTTTGTTTTTCCCGAGCACCAGTTCTCCATATTTTAGATATTTCTTTCAATCATTTTTAAACTCTGAAAGAGTTTAACATCCTTAACCACAGGTTTACCCTGTGGCAGAAAGAATGCTAGAACCCCCCAACCCCGAAGGGGTTGAACTCCAGGATATTTATAATTAAACAAATAAGAGTTCATAGTAGGTTACTTAAAGCCCGTTAGAATTAGTTTTAGAAAGATATTTAAGTATAAAGAAAACCCTGATAGGATATCAGGTAAAATTTAAATTTCCTATTTTTGATAAAACCAAAAACAACATAAAATGGCAATTGCACAATTAATTCATTCTTACTGGGCCTATTTTACATTACTTGTATTGATATTTGCAAGTTTAAACGCCCTGATGGGTTATTTTTCCAACAAGGAATTTAAATTACACAAAGACTTCCGGATAAGCCTCTTTGCATTGATTTTTACACACATCCAAATTGTATTGGGACTTATTCTTTATTTAATTTCTCCCAACGGATTAAGTAAAATTACCGCTGTTGGTATGGGTGGCATGAGTTCTTTTGAAAGGCTGTTGGCTTTGGAACATCCGCTAATTAACATTATAGCAGTTGTGTTAATCACCATTGGATGGTCTAAACACAAAAAACAACAAACCTCTAAAGGAAAATTTGGTAAAATAGCCTTGTTTTATACATTAGGATTGGTATTCATCCTGAGCAGGATTCCCTGGGCAATTTGGTTTTAAGACTCAAAAACTTTAGTATATAAAGTAGTTTGTTTAACAGAGAATTTTGCAAGTAATCAGGTGTTTAATACTTGGTCGCTTGCGAAAAATTCTGTTTTCTAATTCCCTTATTCAACCTC
Organism: uncultured Flavobacteriaceae bacterium; assembly: GCA_937901915.1. Taxonomy (GTDB): domain Bacteria; phylum Bacteroidota; class Bacteroidia; order Flavobacteriales; family Flavobacteriaceae; genus Abyssalbus. The sequence goes on along the minus strand of CALGUD010000012.1, from coordinate 25,514 downwards.
CTTTATCAAATAAATATAAACCGGAAAGTGATCACTATAGCCTCCTGCATAAGTTCCACCGGCGTAACTTCTAAACGGATAACCTCTATAGCGTCCGCGGTCAACAATTAAATATTTCTTATTAAAAATCCCGGCTTTCCAGAATCGGTAAGTGGATTCATCATCTTCCAATAATGATCCGGTAAAAAATATCTGGTCAAAGAGATTCCAGTTATCCCTGTAAGCCAATGACCCCATTCCTTTTCTAGCCATTTTTTCCATTGGGTTATAAATATCGAGGGAAGTAACACTATCGATCTCCTGGACAGTTTTTAAAACCTTTTTCATGCTGCTGTTGGTAGGATCATCATTCAAATCACCCATACTTATAATTTTAGCTTCCGGATTTATATTTAGCAAGCTGTCTATGATCTTTTTGTTTAATCTGGCGGCAGCTTCCCGTTTAGGCCGGCTTCGCGCTTCACCACCTCTCCGGGATGGCCAATGGTTAACGAGAAAATGCATTTCTTCACCATCAAAAAAACCACTGGCCAGGAGTTGATCCCGGGTGTAATCTCTTTGTCCGTCTTCATCATGTAAAATCAATGCGTAATTTTTAAAGCTCATAGGAATAAAAACATCTTTTTTATAAAGTATTCCTACGTCAATACCTCTGGCATCGGGTGAATCAAAATGGATAATGCTGTAATTTTGCTCCCGGAGGGATGGCTCACTTATAACATCCATCAATACCTGTTCATTTTCAATTTCACATAGGCCTATAATATCAGGTGATGTTTTTGTTTTCTCGGAGCCTATTTCAGAAAGCACTTTAGCAATTTTCTGCACTTTATCCCTGTAGTGTTTTGTTGTCCACTTATCTTTTCCCTCAGGAGTACGGTCATCATCAAATTTTAAGGGGTCATTGATTGTGTCGAAGAGGTTTTCAACATTATAAAAGGCAATGGTCCTTATTTTATATGTTTTCTGTTGCGAAAAAGCATTACTGAATACCAGTAATGTAGCAATGAGTTTTAAAAATAACATTTTCATATAAAAATATGATTTTTGTAATATTTTATTTACAAATTTAAATAGTTGAGTTATTATTGCTTCCTTAAATGAAGGAATAAAATTATAAAATGTTAAGAAATTACCTATATATTTTCTTTTTTTTCAAGAGTTTTTTAATATTTTCTCAAGAGGAATTTAATATAGTTGGACATGTTGTAGATGATCTCACCCGCAAACCCATCATAAATGCCAACATTTCTATCGAAAATTTCACCCACAATACCAAAACCAATATCCGTGGAAAATTTATATTATCTGACATTGCCCCGGGGAGTCATATTTTATTCATAGAAATGCATGGTTACAAGTCCAAAAGAATCAGTATTAATGTCACTAATATAACATTAGACCTTGGAGTCCTTTCTTTGGAAAAAGATATTATTCAGGATGCATCTGCTAACCTCATTCAATTAACTGAAAATGACCTTTCCGATGGGAGTGAAGCTGAAAACGCATCCGGTTTGCTACAATCTTCAAGGGATATTTTTTTAACCCGGGCGGCTTTTGATTTCGGACAGGTATTTTTTAAAGTGAGAGGATATGATTCAAATTTAGGTAATGTACTCATCAATGGAATACCCATGAATAAACTTTTTAACGGCAGACCTCAGTGGAATAATTGGGGTGGGTTAAATGACGTTACACGTAACCAGGAATTTACAGGTGGATTATCTCCGTCTGAATACAGTTTTGGAGGGATTCTGGGAACCACTAATATATCAATGCAGGCATCTGAATACAGAAAAGGGCTTAGGGTTTCAGCATCATTATCTAACCGGTCCTATTTTGGCCGGGTAATGGCAACTTATAATTCCGGATTAACCAATAGCAATTTTGCATACAGTATTTCTGCTTCAAGAAGATGGGCAAAAGAAGGTTTTATTGACGGTACTTTTTATGATTCGTATTCCTTCTTCGGTGCCCTGGAGTATGTTTTTGGAAAACATAGCTTAAATGCAATAGCCATCTATTCACCCAATAAAAGGGGACAATCATCTGCGATAACAAAAGAAGTTTTTGAACTGGCCGGAAGAACCTATAACCCGTATTGGGGCTATCAGAACGACAAAGTCAGGAACTCCCGGATCCGGGAAGTAAGTGAACCCATAGCAATGCTTACCCATTATTTTGAAGGAGAAAAACTGAGGCTTACCAATAGTATAGCTTATCAGTTTGGAAAGTATGGCAGGAGCAGGTTGGGATACTACAATGCACCCAATCCCGATCCTGTTTACTACAGATATTTACCCAGTTTTTATATAAACAGTTCCGGCGCAGCAAATTTTGAAAATGCAAATATGGCCGAAGAAGCTTTTTTAGAAAGTCCTCAAATGGATTGGACTTCGGTATACAACGCGAATCAGAATCCGCTGAATAACGGAAAAAGCGCATATGTTTTGTACAACGACAGGACTGATGATACTCAATTAACACTAAGCTCTATAATCAATTTCAACCTGAGTAATTCCATAAAAGTTGATGCCGGGATTCACTATAAAAATTTATCTTCTGACAACTATGCTGTGATTGATGACCTTCTGGGTGCAGGTTTCCATGAAGATACTGACCCATTCAGCAATACACGAAATGATTTAAACAGTGATCCCGTAAAAAGAGAAAAAGAAAGGTTTGGTTATAATTATCTTATAGAAGCCGTTCAAACGGAAGCTTTTGCACAAATAATGGTCAGTAAAAACAACTGGGATGCATTTTTAAGCGGAAGCTTTACAAATACGAATTATTTTCGGGAAGGAAAGTTTTTAAACGAACGTTTTCAGCAAAACTCTTTTGGGAAAAGTGATGAAGTAGAATTTCCTGATTATGGGGTAAAAGCGGGTTTAAATTATAGAATATCCGGGAGACATTTTTTGAATATTCACGGGGCATACTTAACAAAATCACCTTCTGTTCAGAATACATTTATTAATCCTCGTGAAAATAATGAAATCGTAAATGATATTGTCTCAGAAACTATCATTACAGGTGATGTAAGCTATATCTTAAAATTGCCCGGGTTAGATTTTCGGTTAACTTCTTATTATTCCAGGTTTGAGGACGCCACAGATATTAATTTTTTCTTTACACAGGGAGGAGTTGGGTCTGATTTTGTGCAGGAAGTAGTGACTGGAATTGATAAACTGCATATGGGTAATGAACTCGGAGTGGTTTATCAGGCTTCACCATCTGTAAAATTATCGGCCGTTGCTTCTTACGGTGATTTTATATATGACGACAATGCCAATGTGAGCATCAATTTTGATACTGCAGGAGATGAGGAAGATTTAATAAACCTGGATGGATTTATGGATTTGGGAACGGCATCCATTAAAGGATACAAACTTGCTAACGGTCCTCAAAAAGCATTTTCATTTGGGGTAGAATATCGTGATCCGAAGTACTGGTGGATAAGTACAACTGCTAATTATCTGGCAGATAATTACATTAATATTTCAACCATAACCAGAACACAAAGCTTTTATGTTAACCCGGATGATCCCGAGAGTGGTGTTTTTCCGGATGCAACCGAAGAAGCCGTTTCTGAACTTTTGAAACAGGAAAAACTGGAAGATGTATACCTTTTAAACCTGGTAGGGGGTAAATCGTGGTTAATAAATGATATTTATATAAGCCTGTTTGCCAGTGTCAATAATCTTTTTAATGTAACCTATAGAAGCGGAGGTTATGAACAAAGCAGAAATGGGAACTTTGGACAATTATCGGAAGATGTGTTTAGAGGGACACCTTCTTTTGGGCCGAAATACTGGTACGGTTACGGAAGGACTTTTTTCTTGAATTTATCCGTTAATTTTTAAACCGATGCGAAAAGTATTCATAATCATATATGTATTAATTTGTTCATCAAGCTGTATAGATCACAATGATTTTAATACACCAAAATCAGTGTGTGAAGAAGGAATAAAAGCCAATGTAAACTTCGAAGATGTTAAATCTTTGTATAATGGTGAAATACTTCAGATCCGGGATGATCTTATTATTGAAGGTTATGTAATATCCAGTGATGAAGCAGGGAATTTTTTTGGCACATTACATATTCAGGACAGCCCTTCTAATCCTACGGAAGGTTTCCAAATTGATATTGACCTAAGGGATAGTCATTTGTTCTACAGGGTTGGAGAGAAGATTTACATTAAATTAAAGGGATTGTATTTAGATGAAAGTAATGATATTTATAGAGTAGGAGGCGTTTACAGGAATGCCGGGGGAACATTATCTGTAGGCCGGCTGCCGGGAGTTAAGGTAAGAGAGCACATTTTTAATGCATGCAATTCAATACAAACCCTTACTCCAAAGAATGTTGCTATAACGGATTTAAATGATAAACTGATTAATACCTTGATTCAATTTGATGATTTACAAGTAGCCGAAGAAGATTTAATGCAGCCTTATGCGATTCCTCTGGAATATACAGACAGAACTTTGAAAAATTGTAATGGAAATACGATTATACTGAGAAATAGCGGTTATGCCGATTTTCAAGATGAGATTTTACCCGAAGGAAGCGGATCAGTAGTTGGAGTTTTAGGAAAATACGGGAATAATTACCAGTTAATTATCCGTAATGTTAATGACTTCAGTTTTACCAATCCGTATCCCGATTGTTACGCCAATGATGTATTTGTATTTATTTCAGAACTGGCTGATCCCGATAATAATTTAGCCGCGCGTTTTATAGAATTGTATAATTCCAGCGACGCTGACATAAATTTGAATGGTTGGGAATTAAGGCGGTATACCAATGAAAATACGGAGGTTTCATCCCGTATAGACTTAAGTGGCTATACAATTTTATCAGAGAGTACTCTTGTTATTGCCGGGAATGCTACAGAATTTGAAGCCGTATATGGTTTTACTCCCGATCTGGAAGCTGCCTCAAGCAGTAGTGCTGCCAATTCCAATGGTGATGACAATATAGAACTGGTAAACAGTGCCGGTTCTGTTATCGATTTATTTGGAGTAATTGGAGAAGACGGGACTAATACAAACCACGAATTTGAAGATGGTAAAGCTGTTAGAAATCCGGGTATAACCCAAGGAAATCCGATTTATACTTTTAGTGAGTGGACAGTTTACAATGATAACGGAGAAGACGGAACTATAAATCAACCCCAACAGGCCCCGAATGATTTTGCACCCGGAGTGAGATAAAAAAGATGATCAGGAATGTGAAGCTGTCTAAAAAGGTGTTAAAACTGTCCGTTCGAGCGCAGTCGAGAACTATAACTGAGGTTTCCCCCGAAGCATCGGGGGCGCTCAACCTGACATATAACGTCAAAAATACCATATAAACCTTTTTAGACAGTCTGAAAGTAAATAAAAACTAATAAACTTATATTTAATCCCAAAATGAAACTAAACTGAAGTATATTTTATAACTTTAAGGAAACACAACATAAAACATACTCATTTGGTAAATAACGAATTAAATATAGCGCTTATTCAAACCCATTTAGTATGGGAAAATCCTAAGGAAAACAGGCGGAATTTTGAACGAAAGCTCGAGGAGGTAAGGCCGGGGATAGATTTGGTCGTACTTCCCGAAATGTTCACAACAGGCTTTACCATGAACCCCGAAAAAATTGCAGAAACCATGGAAGGGGATACCGTGAAGTGGATGAAGGACATAGCCGCAAAGAAAAATTTTGCTGTTCTCGGTAGTATTGTGATTGATAATAATGGCGATTTTTTTAACCGGGCAATTTTTATACACCCCTCAGGAGAAACAGACACATATGATAAAAGGCATAGATTTACTTTAGCGGGTGAGGATAAAGTTTATAATGCCGGTTTATTTAAAAAAACCATAGATTACAGGGGATGGAAAATTTGTCCGCTTATATGTTATGACCTTCGGTTTCCCGTTTGGTCGCGCAACATAGAAAATTATGATGTGTTGGTTTATATGGCCAACTGGCCAAAACCTCGTATTAATGCCTGGGATACGCTTTTAAAAGCAAGAGCGATAGAAAATATGAGCTATACAGTAGGTGTAAACAGGATTGGGGTTGATGAGAAAGGAAATGAGTATTCAGGCCACTCGGCCGTATATGATATTTTGGGTAATGAAATGGCTTTTTCTGAAAAGGAAGAAATAATATATGCCACGCTGCAAAAAGCCGAAATTTCAAAATACAGGGAAAAATTAAAATTTTTAGAAGACAAAGATAAATTTAGTCTAATGTAAATTCTTCTTCAAGTTCCCAGTTTGCTTTCAATTCAATAGGTGCAGGATAATAACTTATACGTTCAGGTTGTATTTTTTGAAGATAATTTCCAGTATCCCATTCACCATTTCCATTAGTGTCAAAAATCACACGTAATAAATAATTAGCAGGATTAATATCCCTGAACTCATAAAACTCCTTAGGTTCCTCACTATAAGCTTCATACATAACCTCCCCTTTCTGGTCCGTTAATTGTACAATTACAGGATAGGAACTTACATTCTTTAATTTAATCCTGACACTTCCTAAATTCGCTAAGCTTTTAGTGCTTGCCGCATAATTGAGAATTGTATCATTAACATTCCCGAAGAAATCCTCAAAAGTGTTAGCCTGGGCAGTAATTTTATATGCCTGGTTAGGTTCTGTATCCCATTTAAGGATTAGCTGGTTTTTAAGAGTATCTAATTTTGAAGTAAACGCCAGGGAAATGGAATCTTTATTAATAATAGAAATACTGTCCTTATTAACCCTTACCAATGGTGTGGAGGCACTTATTTTAAAATCACTGCCAATAGTGAAAGCTTTACTATTGTCCTGTTTCAGTATTAAACTATCCTTATAGAGTTCTTTCATCCTTACCTTAAAGGTGTCAATGGTTTTTTGTGTTGATACTGTAAACAATAATGAATCTGTCTCAAAGGGTGTAAACCAATAATGAAGTGTGTCTTTTTCCCTGTCATGGGTAATACTGTACTTGTAATCTTCAGGGGTATCACTTAAAATGTTTATCTCCATGTCTGATGCGTCGCCTTCATATCCAAAAATTATCCTGTTTGCCGCAACAAGCGAAGGAACGGCTGCCTTAAAATTAGGGGTTTCCTTAAAGAGTTTAAGATGATAAACAGAATCCGTAGGAACATCAATAAAATCTGAAATAAAACCTATTTTATCTGCTTTCTGGTCAAAAAGATAATTATTGGCTGCGTCTTTCATTGCTACCAACATATATTTGCCTTCTTTTAAATAAGGTATTTGAAAAGTGGTTAAACTGTCTAGCGTATTTGTAATGTACGTCGGTTTTCTTTTATAGATGATGGAATCTGTATAGGTTGAGTCAACTTTATACAACATTACCGAAACAAATTGGTCCGGTTTGTTATTTACTGCATCAGTTATAAAGCCGTTAACGGTAAGAGAGTCAATATAATCGCCTGTAGAAAAAACATAATTTAAAAAAGGATAGGCGTTACCTTCATTATTATCGGTTACACTTTGGCCAAAATTTAAAACATAGGTTGTGTTTTCATTAAGCGTATCTAAAATTTTTACCTTCACGTATTTTGAAGCTCCACCCTGTGGGGTAACTTCCGGTAAATACTCCAGGGGGGGTGATACGATAAGTTGCTTTTGTAAATCTTTTAGTTTAATATATTCATCAAAATTTATTCGAATTTCCTCATTGGTGAAATTTGTTGTAAATGGAGCAGGTGTAGCACTAACAACTACTGGAGGCGTAATATCTTTTTCACCACCTGTTGGAGATCCTTTTTTTGCACAGTTTATGAGGTTAATAATTAGAGCAGTATATATAAAAAAACGGATAATCTTCGATCTCATCAAATAATCAATATAAGTGCAAATTAACAACTATTTTTAGTAACGGTAAAATTAAGCCGTAATTGCTATAGTGGCAATACTTACTTTACAGTTTTGATAGTTTTTTAACACCTTGGCACAGGCTTCAATTGTAGCTCCGGTGGTAATTACGTCGTCAACCAGTAAAATATGTTTGTCTTCAAAATTTACACCATGGGCAATTTCATAAGCATTTTTCCTTTCGCGCCACCTGTCTACCCTTCTTTTTTTGGTTTGAGAGGTTGTTCTTTGTGTTTGTATCAGAATATCTTCCCTGTAAGTTGCACCTATAATTTTAGAAATGCCTCTTGCAAACTCAGAAACCTGGTTGTATTTTCTTTTCTTTAGTTTTTTTGGATGCAAGGGAACAGGTAAAACCAAATCAATTTTTTTATAGAGAGGAGACCCGGAAAGCTCATGGCCATACCATTCACCTAAAAAAGCACCTATTTCTTCAAATCCTCTGTATTTTAAATTATGGATTAGTTGCTGAACAATACTGTTTTTATGAAACCATATAAAAGAAGTGGCATTTTCTATTATGACCCTTCCATAAAAAACTTTCTTCACAGGATTGTCTTCTATCTTGTGGAAATTTGTTACTGGGAGAACATGCCGGCACGTAGTACAAATAGTTTTTTCGTTTGAAAGTAGAAAATCGTTACAGCCGAAACAAATTTCAGGGAAAAATAAACTTTTTATATCATTTAATATATTTAAAACTCTAAAAAACATTATATTAGACTACAAACTATAACCAAATCTAATATTTTTAATATGAATGAACAAAAAAACCGGTCGGGCCAGAAGATTGTATTGGGGGCACTAATAATATCTATCCTGGCACTCATAGCGATTTCATACTATAATTACAGTGAAAGTGAAGAAAAGATCGCTTTTCTGAAGAGTGAGAAAGCTATGCTTATTGAGGATCTTACCAACATCAGGACAGATTTTGATGACCTCAGTAAAAATAATGAAGCTAATCTTAAAGGGCTTCAGGCAAATAAAGAAAGAATTCAGGGATTAATAGATTCTATTAAAACACTGGATGTAGATTACAATACCTTGAGAAGGTATCGAAATGAAATGGCTGGTTTAAGAAAAGAAAACCAAAGACTAAGAAGGGTTGTAGACTCAGTAACACAGGAAAACCTTTCCCTTTACAGGGAAATTGACAGTACAAACCTCAAGATTGTGGAATTAACAGCAGTATCTGATACGCTGTTTATGAATAATCAAAAACTGCTTGAAGAAAATGAGAAATTAAAAGGGGATGCTTTAACACTTGCTGACCTTAACGGTTCTACTTATAAAGTCAGGGCAAACGGTAAAGTTTCCAGTACCAATAGGGCAAACAGGACCGAGCGTATGAGAGCATGTTTTACCGTAGTCCCTTTAAGGATTACCGAAGAAACCCAAAAGGAATTTTATATTCAATTCCTTAATCCGGACAATAAATTGTTGGGTGATGTTGAAAAAACAACCATAGGGGAATCTGAAATAGAATATAGTAAGAAAACCCTTGTATATGTTGATAACAAACCGCTAAGTGTCTGTGATTATATAATAACAAATAAAGACCTTCTTAAAGCTGGGAAATACACAATTAATATATATGATGATATAAAGTTGATAACTACAACAACTTTTGAACTAAAATAAATTCAAAATTTTCTTAAAAAGTCTATTTTTGCGCTATGGCAAATCAAGACGATCAATTTAAGAAGGTAGTATCACATGCAAAAGAATACGGATACGTATTCCCTTCAAGTGAAATATATGATGGGTTGAGCGCCGTTTATGACTATGGTCAGAACGGCGTTGAACTTAAAAAGAATATCCGTGAATACTGGTGGAAGGCTATGGTACAAATGCATGAAAACATTGTAGGCCTCGATGCTGCAATTTTTATGCATCCAACCACATGGAAAGCCTCGGGGCACGTAGATGCCTTTAATGACCCTTTAATAGATAACAAAGATTCCAAAAAACGCTACAGGGCCGATGTGCTGGTTGAAGATTATGTAGCTAAACTTGATGCTAAAATTGACAAAGAAGTTGAAAAAGCAGCCAAGCGTTTTGGCGATGCTTTTGATAAAGAACAATTTTTAACTACAAATCCCAGGGTACTTGAGTATAAAGAGAAGGGGCAAGGTATTCTTAAAAGGTTGGGGCAATCCTTAGAGAAGGAAAATCTGGCCGATGTAAAAGCATTAATTGAAGAACTCGAAATTGCGTGTCCTGAGTCAGGCAGCAGGAACTGGACAGAGGTGAAGCAGTTTAACCTTATGTTTGGCACCAAGTTGGGCGCATCTGCAGATACTGCAATGGATTTATACCTTCGGCCTGAAACGGCCCAGGGAATATTCGTGAACTTCCTCAATGTGCAAAAATCGGGACGGATGAAAATACCTTTCGGAATTGCACAAACCGGAAAGGCATTCAGAAATGAAATTGTAGCAAGGCAGTTTATCTTCAGGATGCGTGAGTTTGAACAAATGGAAATGCAGTTTTTTATTAAGCCCGGTACTCAAAAAGAATGGTACGACTATTGGAAAGTTGCCCGCTTAAAATGGCATAAATCCTTAGGGATGGGCGATGATAACTACCGTTTTCACGACCATGAAAAATTAGCACATTATGCCGATGCAGCCTGTGATATTGAATTTAAATTTCCCTTTGGATTTAAAGAACTGGAAGGGATCCATTCCAGGACGGACTTCGATTTAAGCAGTCACGAAAAATTCAGTGGTAAGAAACTACAATATTTTGACCACGAAGAAAATAAAAACTACGTGCCTTATGTGCTCGAAACGTCCATTGGTTTAGACAGGATGTTTCTGTCAGTTTTATGTAATTCCTTGCAAGAAGAAGAACTGGAAAACGGAACGACAAGAACCGTTTTAAAAATACCGGCAGTACTGGCACCTACCAAAGCCGCTGTTTTACCATTGGTTAAAAAGGATGGTTTACCGGAAGTAGCCCGTAAAATTGTAGATGATTTGAAATGGGATTTTATAGTGGATTACGATGAAAAAGATGCAGTAGGAAGACGTTACCGCCGCCAGGATGCAGCTGGAACACCATTTTGTATAACAGTAGACCATGAAACATTAGAAAACAATACAGTTACCATTCGCCACAGAGATACCATGGAACAAAAACGTGTTAAAATTGATGAACTTCGGGAGATCATTAAACAGGAAGTAGATATGCGTACCTGGTTGATGAAGATGTAGAGGTATAATTAATAGAAATACTTGTTAAACTCTTTGAGGACTCAAAGAGTTTTAATTTTTTCAATAAATAATCTTTAATCTATTATAAGCAAATAACTTATAAAAGTAAGGATATTCCTTATTATTGAGGAACTTTTTATATTATTGCATAATATAAATTTTTTAATTAACAATGGTTTCGATAAAAAAAGCACTTTTTATTTTGTTTGTATTATGTCTTTTCGGCTTTGTAAAAGATAATTTACAGAAGAAAATTATATATAATACAGATTATTCATTTGAATTTTATGTCTTATTGGATAAGAAAAAAGAAAAAGTAGCTAAAAACACCCAAGTTTATTGGTTTAAGGGAGGGGAGATCCATTCTACAGATTATATCTCCGGTGGATACCTTTTACACACTACTTTTATGAAATTTTACCGGACAGACCAATTGGCCGAAAGAGGAACTTTTCATTATGGATTGAAGAAAGGGATATGGACAGAATGGTATAAAACCGGGACCATAAAAAAGCAAATGGAATGGAAAAAAGGTCTCAAAGATGGGAAATACTTAGAGTTTGATAGTACGGGGACTAAAATTGTAGAAGGTAATTTTAATAAGAATTTAAAACACGGAAAATGGGTTGATTTTAGAGCCGGAGATACCATTCATTACAAGCTGGGAGCACCTGTAATTCCCAAAACTGATCAAACGGCAGCATCGGAAAATAAGCCATCTTTTATTAAAAGGTTTTTTAGTAAAAATAAAGATTCCATTTCCGACACAAATACTAAAAAAACAACTAAAACAAAAAAAATTGACTCCTCTGAAAAGGAAAATAAGTCCTTTTTCAAGAGATTGTTCGGAAGTAAAGAGGATTCATTACCTGCTGCGAATGAAACTCTTATGAAACCTAAGAAAGCCAAAACAAAAAAGAAAGAGGCTCCAAAAGGGGAGAAGCAATCTTTTTTCAAGAAATTATTTGGAAGTAAGAAAGATGAAAATCAAAAAACTAAAAAATAGAGTTAAAGCATCATCATTAATTAATGCAATTTTTGTTTGTTTACTTGTCTCAATTTTATGTGGAAGTTTGGTACTATTATCATCTTACCAACAAATTTTAGGCGAAAAATTCTCTATGGGAAATAAATTAATCGCCGATAATAATTCTGCTTTTAATTTCTTACTCTCTTCCATTGACAAAATCCCATACAATGAACAGCAAGCAATTGAAAGTTTTCGAAGTGAAACCAAATCAATTGGAGTAAAGAAAAAGTGGGGGGGGTATGATATCCTTATCTCAAAGACTTTTCATAGGTTGGATACAATCACAAAAACAGCACTAGTTGGTAAAAAGAGTGAGGAGTTTAATACAACAGCATTATATCTAGCAAATTATGCCTCACCCTTAAAAATTTCAGGTAAAACAGTTTTAGTTGGGGATATAAAAATTCCCGGAGGAGTAGTAGAAAATGCATTTATTGACGCCTCCCACCAAGGACATATTTTAAAAGGCTTAAAAGGTAAATCTGCGAGAAGCTTGCCTGATACAAGAGCGCTGGAATTAGATTATGATTTAGTGGAATTTGAAGAGATTGATTTTAATGATGTTATAAGACAAAAAGAAATTGTGAGGGGTTTTGATAAGAAAACATTGTTAGTAAGGTTAAATGATATAGAAGAGATTTCATCCTTAACTTTTAAAGGGAACATCTTAATTGAGTCTTCAAACAAGATACATATTGCAGAAAATGTTAACTTAAAAGATGTGATCATTAAAGCTCCTGAAGTGATCTTTAAATCTGGATTTCAAGGGAATGTACAGGTAATGGCTGAAAAAAAGATTGTATTGGAGAAAAACACAAAACTTATGTATCCTTCAGTAATAATGGCTTCTAATGATATAGATTCCGTAAATGTTGTAATGAAAAAGGAAAGCTTGCTTATCGGTGATATAATAGTAACAGGGACAAATATTTATGATGCAAAAAAGAGAAATATTGTTTTAGAAGAAGATGCCAAATTGGTTGGAAGACTATTTTGTACGGGCTATACTGAATTAAAAGGAAAGGTATATGGAAACGTATTTACAAATTGGTTTAATTTAAAAACCCAAACATCTGTTCATGAGAATGTTTTGCATAATTCTGAAATAAATTTAGATAGTTTACCCAAAGGAATGGTCCATGTACCTTTATTTGATTTTAATCATAAAAAAAATAGTGTAGTTGTTAAAAAATTATAAATATTTAAAAGGATCATCTATTGTGGAGTCAGTAATCGCAATAGCTATTATTTCTATTTGTGTTATAATAGCTGTGATGGTTTTTGTAAATGTTACCAATTCCGGCAAATCAATCACCTATCATAAGGCGATTAATGAAGTAGAAACAATATTAAATAAGGATATACAGGATAATACCTTTTTAGACGAAACATTCAATTTTAAAGGTTGTAAAATAAATAAGAAGGTTTCGGATTATAAAGGTTCTGGGGAAAATCTTAAAGAAGTTATTTTTACTATTTCTATCGGTAAGAAAGTATTTAAGGAAAAGCGATTGATATATGTCAATGAAATGCACAAATAAATTTAAAGCGTTTACAATTTTAGAAGCGCTCATAAGCTTACTGATAATGGCCATTATCATAGGGCTGACTTACACCATCATTTCTTTTTTTGGCAAACAATTTATTAACCATAACAATTATAATAATATAATACTTGATTATCAGCTTTTTGAATCAACCTTTAAAAGAGACTTATATTTGACAGACAAGATTGAAGTGGAAGGCAAAGTCTTGTTTCTAAAAAATTACGACGAATCTGTTATCGAATATAAATTTCTCAATAGTGGAATTTCAAGAAGGATAAATAATACTACAAGTCATTTTGATTTGGATTATTATAATTTCTCAGTATCAGAGTCACACAAAGAATCATTTTTTTCTGATGATGTAACAATTGAAATGAGTATTAAACTGCCGGAAGATACTATTCATCAGCGTTTTTATAAGTACATTGACCAAAGTGAGGCTATAAATAAAAAGTTTGTAAATGAAAATTGATGTATCTGCATATGATTTAAAAAGCAAAAGCACTTCTAAAAAGAAAGAAGTGAAGGATACTTCATTTTTCAGTACAAGTTTACTGAAAAAATTTTCCGACAAGCAGAAAGAGTCTTTTTACAGGGAGTTTTCAACTTTAATTAAGTCGGGAGTAGATTTTAATCAAGCTTTAACAATTTTAAGTGAACAGGAAAATTCTAAACACTTAAAGAAAATTTTTAAAGACATAAACAGGCAGGTTGTTAAAGGTAAATCATTATATATTACTCTTAAGGAGTATGATAAACAATTTTCCCCTTATGAATATTATAGTATTAAAATTGGCGAAGAAACTAAAAAATTACCCGAAGTACTGGATCAACTTCAGATGTTTTTTTCGAGAAAAATAAAAATGCGGAGACAAATAGTTTCAGTGCTGACATACCCTCTGTTCATTTTCGTAATTACACTTGCTGTATTGTATTTTATGCTTAATTATGTAGTGCCTATGTTTTCCAATGTGTTTACACAATTTGGAAAGGACCTTCCTGAAATCACAAAATTTGTTATTAAGTTATCTTCAAATTTTAATCTAATAATGTTTGTGCTTTTGGGAATATTCGTATTCGTGTTTGCCATTCATTATTTTTATAAAAACAATTATACTTATAAAAACGGGCTAAGTAAAATAATTCTTCAAACCCCCTATGTTGGAAGATTTATAAAAAAAATGTATACTGCCAGATTTTGTCAATCAATGAGTTTATTGCTATCCGCAAAAACACCATTAATTACTTCTTTAGAATTAACAGAGCGAATGTTATCTTTTTATCCTATAAAGCAAACCTTGAATGTAGCCCAACAAAATATTTTAAAAGGGGAACTTTTAAGTGTCGGGTTGGCGAAAAAACCTTTTTTCTCAAAAAAACTAATCAGTATGGTAGCTATTGGAGAGCAGGTAAATGAGTTAGATTCAATGTTTGATAAGCTTTCGGAACAATTAAATGATGAAATTGATCATTCAATAAAAATGGTAGGAACTATCCTGGAGCCCTTAATGATTATCATTATTGGAGCAATAGTAGGATTCATTATGATTGCGATGTATTCTCCTATTTTTAACCTAAGTAAAGTAATTGGGTCGTAGTAAATTTTGTTCTTATAGATAAAGTTATATTTTTGCGTTTCAGATGATTAATAGTTTAAATATGAAAAAAAAGAACCTATATCTAAAAGCCTACTCACTTTCTGAAATATTAATTGTATTATGTATAATTGGTATTTTGATATATTTGGTACTCCCCAATCAAACATCCATTATATCTAAAGCTAAATCCATTGAAGCCCAAAACATGCTAAATATGGTATATGGATTGCAAAAAAGCCATTTTTACAGACACTCAAAATATAGTGCAGATTTTGATGAAATTGGATTTGAACAATCATTAACTATTGATAAAGGAGGACAAGCTGTTTATCTCATAGAGATTACAGAAGCCTCCTTAAACGGATTTAAAGCAAGAGCTACATCATTACAGGATTTTGATGGAGATGGGGCTTATAATACGTGGGAAATAGACCAGGATAGAGTATTAAAAGAAATTGTTAAAGATTGAGTTGATTCTTACTATTACAAACATAATTCTAATCATTTTACTTGTTGGCATCTCTTATCAGGATATCAGGTCAAGGCAGATTCATATTTTCCTGTTGTCAATACTTCTACTGAATACAATTATTTTAAACCATTTAACTAACGGGTTAAGTTACATCGATACTGTTAAAATAGTAGGTTTTGTACTTATCAACATCATTGGGCTTTTTATTTATTATTCCCTTAAGTCCAGAAAGTTAATTAATCCCATCGATAAATTTTTAGGCCTTGGTGATATAATTTTTTTAATAGCGGTATCTCCACTCTTTACTTTGAATAAATTTATTTTATTCTTCATTACAGGTTTGTTGTTTTCGTTATTCACACATCTTATTATTAAAAATTTTTCTGAGAAAAAAACAATTCCTCTGGCGGGGTATTTATCGATATATTTATTGATTTTTATGAGTGTTACAATGGTTTCCGGACATAATTTATTTATTGATGGCTATAGATAACACCACTTATATAGAACTTAATGTTGAGCAGCAGCAGGTTATATCTTCTGATATAGCCAATCACTTTAATATTATTCCTAAAGATTGTAATTCAGAATCTTTCCTATTTTATATTGACAATACCATACAGCACACAAATCAGATTAAGGAAGAGCTAAAACTTATATTTGATAAAGAAATACTGTTTGAACCTCTTAATAAAGAAATTGTTCAAAAAACATTATCCATTTATTACAGAAAGGGAGATTCTGTTATCGTAAATGAATCCTTTGACAATGATTTTCTCGAAGAGCTGATTTTTAATGCCAGAAATATCAATGCGAGTGATATTCATATTGAAGTTTATGATAACGAAGCACGCGTCAGGTTTCGTATTGATGGACATCTGATCGAAAAGAATAAAATTGAAAAAGATAATTATCTTGAGTTAATTAACAAGATAAAAATAAAATCAAACCTTGACATTACAGAAAAGAGGCTCCCTCAGGATGGTAGAATTGAATTTGATGATTTTGACATAAGAGTATCCATTCTTCCCACTCATTATGGAGAAAAGGTTGTAATGCGTATACTTGGCAGGGATGCATCACATTTGGAAATAAATGCTTTAGGTTTTGAAGAAGAAGATTTAGAACTATATTTAGAAGCTATTAAAAAAACCAACGGTATTGTCCTGATAAGTGGACCAACCGGTTCAGGTAAAACCACTAGTTTATACGGAACTCTAAAGTATTTAAACAATACCAAAAGAAATATTGTTACGGTAGAAGATCCTATAGAATATACTTTAAAAGGGATTAATCAGGTTCAGTTAAAAGAGAATATCGGATTAACCTTTGCAAGTGCCCTAAGATCTTTTTTAAGACAAGACCCTGATATTATTATGTTAGGGGAAATAAGGGATTCGGAAACGGCACAAATGGCCATTCGGGCATCATTAACAGGGCATTTGGTTTTATCTACTATACATACAAATTCGGCCTTAGGAACTATTTCCAGGCTAATTGATATGGGTGTTCCTTCTTTTCTTTTAGCCGAAACGCTAAACATTTCTGTGGCTCAAAGATTATTAAGGCTTTTATGCGATTCATGTAAAAAAGAAGAAAAATTTGATGAAACTATTTTACCCAGGACCTATAAACCGAAAATTGAAGTAAAGAACCATTATCTGCCAACAGGTTGTTCCAAATGTTACTTTACCGGCTATAAAGGAAGGAAAGCTATATATGAAATACTTCCGATAAATACTGAAGTAACACGGTTAATTAAAACGGGTGAAAATATTGAAAATTCATCGAAGATAGATATTAAACGATTGTCTGATAAGGCATTTGAATTATTTTATAAAGGGAAAACATCATTTGAAGAGATTTATCCCATCTTGTTAAATATTTAAAAATGAAAAAAAGCTTTTTTTTAGTCATCTTTATTACCATAAATTTTTGTTTTGCCCAGGATAATGATGCCAAAGTTAAATTAGACGAATTAGCTAAAACAAAAGAAGGATTAACCGAAACTGTCAGAATTGATGTTTCCGGGCTAACACTTTATGATTTTCTAACATTGATTGCTGAAGAACATAAGCTGAATTTAAGTGCAGATACGAATTTAAATGATTTGGTAAACAGCAATTTTCACGATGTTGTAGTTAAAGACGTACTCTTATTTTTACTGCAAAAATATAATCTTGAAATGGATGTTGTTAACAGTATCCTTGTTTTTAAAAGGAGACCGGAAAAGGTTGAAGAGCCAATCATTGCAACGGTAAAACCTATAGAAGTATCATATAATGCACAAAGCGATCACTTATCTGTAAAACTCCAAAATGATTCTTTGCCAAGGGTAGCCCAGGCTATAACAGATGCCTCAGGAAAAAACATTGTTCTCTCACCTGATGTTAAAACCAATAAAGTATCAGCCTATATATTAAACAGGCCATTTGATATGGTTTTAGAAATGATGTCCAAATCCAACGGGTTAGTTCTTTCTATAGATCAAAATGGATTTTATTACCTAGATAAAGAAGTAGTAAGTGTAGATCAACCTGCAATTGCAAGGCCAAACTCCAGAAGAAGAAGTACAGGAAATCAATCTAACGATGAGGGAAGTTTTGAAACCGAAATTAACGAGCAGGGTTTTTTAAATGTGAAGGCATATAATGCAGATGCTGCTGAGCTAATTAATGAAATAACAGAAAAGCTTAAGGTAAATTATATTATGTATAATATGCCCGAGGGAGTTAAGGTTACGCTTATAGCCAACAGCATTACTTTCGATGATTTGCTTGAGCATGCTTTCAAAGGTAAAAGATATACATTCAAAAAAATTGAAGGAATTTACCTGATAGGCGAGCATAATAGTCAGGGGTTAAGAGGAACAGAGCTCGTTCAATTAAAAAACAGGACCGTTGACGGTGTATTAGAAGCATTACCCAGAACTATTATAGAAAACCTGGAAATTAAAGTTTTTATTGAGCTTAATGGATTTGTAGTATCGGGCTCTAAAGTTAATATTAATGAATTCAAAAATTATTTACTTGAAATAGATAAAGTTGTACCGGTTATCCAAATAGAAGTTTTAATTGTTCAATACAAGAAATCCTATGAGATTCAAACAGGGTTACAGGCATTATTAAGCGATGAACAAGTTAAAACATCCGGAGTTTTATTTCCAAATACCGATGTTACATTAAATTCCGGCTCCATTAATAAATTAATTGATGCATTTAATGGATTAGGATGGATAAATCTTGGAAAAGTCACTAATGAATTCTATGCAAATTTAAGTGCTTTAGAGAACAATTCTATCATTAAGATTTCTTCTACGCCCAAACTCGTAACACTTAATGGCCATGAAGCAACATCTTCTATAGGAGAGACAAATTATTATTTTGAGCAAAATAACAGGTTAATAAACACGGGGATAACCGATAATATTTTACAATCCGGTGTGTGGAAATCAACCGACGCTAATCTCAGCATTAATATTAAACCTTTCGTTTCAACCGGTGAAGATGTTACACTTACAATAGGCGTTGAGAAAAGTTCATTCTTAGGTAGGGCAGGAGAAAATGCACCTCCTGGTAAAGCTACTCAAAAGTTTCAATCTATTGTTCGTGTAAAAAATAATGAAATGGTTTTGTTAGGAGGTCTGGATGAACTGGAAAATGGGAATTCAGGAACGGGAGCACCTCTTTTATCACGAATACCGGTTCTAAAATGGTTTTTCAGTAGCAGAACAAAAAGAAAGGAAAAATCTAAGTTGCACATTTTTATTAAACCTACAGTAATTTATTAATGGTCTTTGAAACTTTAAAAAAGAAATTAAATATCAGTAAAGAATTTTATGCTGTCACTATCATAATTAGTGGAGAGGTACTGAGATTTGATGTAATTAAAGTTGAGATAATTAATAATGAATTCTTTATCAGGGAAAGGATCACTTCTTCCGATTTTGAAGAATTAAAAGCAAAAATATCAAACAATTTACCAATAGTTTTAAATATTGATGGTGAAGGGATCATCACAAAACAAGTAGAAAAGACCAAAGGATATTTACAGTCCATTATTTTTAAATCTAACCCCGAAGATTTCTATATTTTTGAGTATCACCAGGAGAACCAAATATTTATATCCCTCACCCGTAAAAAGAATATTCAGGCCATCCTGGAGAATTTTTTAACAAGCGGGTTTTATGTGGTAAACGTATCAATAGGGCCTTATATATTAGCGCTTATTTATCCATTACTGAACAACAACAATACTATTTTAAATACCAGTCTATATAAAATTGAGTTTGATAACAAGAAAATTAAAGCCGTATTACCTCAAGAAGATTCATACAGAGAGCAAAAAGTACTACTTAATAACGAAGAGTTTAGTGAATATCAACTTAGAGGATTAGCAACTTTATTATATTCCCATTTTGGAAGTTCTTCTATTGAGTTTGACGATTCATTTCTGAATGAAAATCGTGAAGAAGCAAAACATAAGAAACTTTATAAAATAGCTGGTATTTTTTCTTTAGGTTTTTTATTGCTGGCAATTATTGTCGGTCACTTTTGGCTGGATTTTTTATCAACTAAACTGGCTAACAGGGAGGCAGAATTATTTGTATCTCAACAATCTTTATCAACGCTAAACGCATTAAAAGAAGAAAAAAACAACAAAGAGAAAATTTTATTGGCAAGTGGATTTTCGTCCAATGCATACTTAACGAAATATATTTATAAGATTAGCGAGAATGTGCCCGAAGGAATAACTTTTGAATTCTTTGAAGTAAACCCGCTTCTAAAAAGTATAAAAGAAAATGAAAAAATAGAATTCCGGAATTACAGAATTATTATTAAAGGTGATTCCGATACTGAACATGTTTTTAACCAATGGATTTCGGAACTTAAAACTATAAAATGGATAAGCCTTGTTGAGATCATAAAATACCGTAAAACAAGAAGTTCGGTCAATGAATTTGAATTGCACCTATCACTATCTAAAAGTTGATAATGTTTAAAAACCTTACATACAAAAAAAAGTTTTATGCAGTACTAATTATCTCCCTATTGTTAATTTTTGCGGTGTATAAAAAAACATATAAAAATATTATTTCTGTTAATGCTCAACTCAATGAATTAAATTCAAAAGCAAAATTATCAGAAAATGCTGTTTTTGATATTCATAACTTGAAAGAAGAAATAAAAACGCTCGATCATATTATTGGAGGTAACAATATTAATCCGGAGCATGTACAACAGGAGCTTTTAACCTTTATTTCAAATCAGGGAATAAATGTTGAATTGATAGAAATTTTAGATATACATAAAGCAGAAGAGGGGGAATTTAATATTTATACAAATCAAATCGTATTAGAAGGGGATTATAAGCCTTTGGTAAGTATATTATTTGAAATCGAAAAAAGTTTTAATAAATCCAAGCTGGTTAATACCTCGTTGTATATCATTAAAAACTATAACAATAACAGAAAAAAATTGTATCTAAAAATCATATTTCAGAATTATGAAAAAAATAATTAACCCGGCAAAAGTTATCATTGTATTTTCACTACTGTTAATCTCGTGTGATGATATTTTTGAAGAAGATATTTCTGATGAAACAATACAAACCATATATCCATCTCAAAATGATGTTGTAGAGGGAAATGCAGCGCATTTTCAATGGCATCCTGTTGAAGGCGCAAAAGATTACAGGATACAGGTTGTAGATATCAATAGGTCAGATTATATAATACTTGACTCCTTAGTAGAACAAACCGATTTTATATACAGTTTAGACCCCGGAGATTACAGATGGCGTGTAAGAGCAGAAAATTTTGCGTATAAGTCTTCCTACAGCTTTCCGGTCCTATTTAGTATGAAGACTTCTGATAATTTAAGCGGACAAACACTTTTTTTAAGTACTCCTAAAAATAACTTATATACTAATAATAAAGAGAATACATATACCTGGCAATCGCTCTCCGCAGCCAATACCTACACCTTTGAACTACAAAAAAATTTCGGTAGCCTTGAAACCGTTTTACTGGAGGAAAACATTCAAAGCACAAGTTTTACTCCCAATGCAAACCTTTATGATGAAGACGCAGAATACAGATGGAGCGTAAAAGGAGTAAATGAAACTTCAGAAACAGAATTTACCTCCAGAAGTATTTTTATAGATACACAAACTCCCAATATTCCATCCCTGGATTCACCAGCCGATGAAAGTAGCTCTATTACCAGGACAATCATCTTTAATTGGGATAATGGAACCGATGAAGGCAATGTAAAATCAGAAATTGCCGGCACTATACAAATTGCCAGTAATGAGGACTTTAATACCATTATTGCTACAGGTGAAGGAGAAGACTCATATCAGCATAATTTCGATGATAGCGGAATATACTTTTGGAGGGTTATTGCTACTGATAAAGCAGGAAACACAAGTGATTATAGTGAATAATAAAAAGGAGAATAAAAATCGCATACCCTAAAGATACTAAAATTCTGAATTTATTTAATAATTTCAGCCCTATAAAATGTAAGAACGGAAGGTTATTATGGGTTTATTCACAAGAAAAAAAAGAGATGCGAGCACTCAAGGAAGTTATGTTGGTCGAATGGTAGAACCGTTTATTTTTAAAATTCCTGAGGATTGGGAATTCATAAATGACAATGGAGTACTTCGTGCAAATAAAGATGATTTAGTAAGATTAAGTATATCCGTTCGCGACATGTCGTCAGTGCCAGATTTTACGCTTGATGCACTGTTTGAAACGGTAAAGTCGGGCTATTTCGACTCTGATTTTAATTGGGGAGCTTATTCAGACGTCACCAAAAAGGATGATTACATTTTTCAAACGTTGGAATACCTTGATGATCCCCGACTCATTATTGCTGTTGTTGAAAAAAATGTTGATGGTAAACTCTTTACACTTATTATTTCTTTTGCTGGTAATTCTGGAAGCGAGTTGGAAATGCACTCAGAAACATTTATGGACTTCCTAGGAAATATTGAAGTAACGAAAGAGTTTTAAGACGAAAGTAAATTACGTCAAATGCCGTATTTTTTCACGTAGTAATGTACAGTACTTTTGGATGGTAACATTTGAAAGAATTGCATTATGAAAAAAACAATTACATCAGCTGCATTTATTGGTGGTCTCATGCTTCTAGCATCACCCATTAAGGCTCAGTTTTCCAACCTTATCGACACACCATTTATTACCGGTTCAGGATTCAATACTGGTATTACTACGATTGTACTACAACAAGATGGAAGAATACTTGTAGGAGGAACTTTTCTTTCCTACAATGGCACAACTGGAATCTCTCGTATGGCTCGTTTAAACAGTGACGGAACCTTAGACAATACATTTTCGACGGATGTATTCTCAGGCACATCATTTCCTGAAGTAAGTGCAATTGCTGTTCAATCGGACGGAAAAATAATTGCCGGTGGCGATTTTACAGAATACAACAGTATTGCGCAGTCTGGCATTGTAAGATTGAATAGTGATGGAAGTTATGACCCAAGTTTTTCTATTGGGTCAGGTTTTGATGGTGAGGTTAAAGAACTCCTTATTCAAAATGACGGAAAGATTATTGCCGCAGGAAACTTCGATAACTACAATGATACAATCGCAGGAAACATCATTCGTTTACATCCAAACGGGGTGATTGATCAATCCTTTGTAACAGGTACAGGATTCAATTCAGACATAGACGTGATTGCGCTTCAACCAGATGAAAAAATCATTGTCGGAGGTGGCTTCTCTGGCTACAATGGTACCCCGGGAATGGCTAAGCTCACACGACTGAATACTGATGGTACGCGCGACAATACGTTCGATGTCGGAACAGGTGCTGCTGGAAGCACAAGAGTTAACACAGTGAAAATACTTAGTGATGGAAAAATCGCAATTGGAGGTAGTTTTTTAAGTTTCAACGGACAAGGACCGATGAGAATCAACCGATTAAATGCTGACGGCAGTTTAGACAACACTTTCCTAGCAGCTTCGGGTGGATTCGATAATTCAGTTTGGGCAATTGAAGAATTGCCAAATGGAAAGTTATTAGTAGGAGGTTTATTTGAGGGACACAACGGTATCGATGCAGAGCGCTTGGTTATACTCAATGAGGATGGTTCAAGAAACTTTATGTTTCCACAAAATTTTGGAATGAGTCATGCTGTCAACTCAATTGTAATGCAACCCGATGCTAAGGCAATAGTCGGCGGTGCATTCACTGGTTTTATGCCAATTGGAACACAGGGTGTGGGACGAATTGCGCGAATCATTGTTGACGAAGCTGCTTCAGTTGACCATTTAGATTACACAAAAATGAACCTGAGTATCTCCCCCAATCCTGCGACAAACGAAGTGACATTGACTATTAATGATTGGATCGAATCGGATAATAACATCAACCTCAGTATCTATGATTTACAAGGTAGAAAAGTCGATCAACTAGAAGTAAAAAAACCTTCGACCAAAGTGAATACTTCCAACCTAAACAAAGGAACTTATGTTATTCACGTTTTCAAAAATGGTATCACTTATACTGAACGATTGATCATTCAGTAGTTCAGGGATTCATTCCTATTTAACCGAAGTGCGTATGTGCTTCGGTTTTTATTTGCTCTAAAATGTCTTCTTGGTAAGAAAACTTATTAGAAATAGACTTTTCAACAATCCACGTGGGAAAGCTCTATCTGCCTGTTCAAACAACGAGAATAAATTTAGTTACTTTTAAAGTGTTATTTACACGCAGAATTGCATTGTAAATTAAGAATCGATTAAGATGATTTTAAACAGAATTTGGATTGGAATGTTCCTAATTGCCATGATTGTGGCGACGAGTAAGCTGCTATTTTGGCATGATACAGAGATTTTCCGAAGCATGGTAGATGCCCTCATGGAATCTGCTAAAACAGGATTTGAAATTGCCCTTTACCTGACCGGTGTGATTTGTTTGTGGATGGGGATTATGAAAATTGGTGAGAATGGCGGTGCCGTAAAAATTCTTACAAAAGCAGTTGCTCCTCTATTTTCACGCTTGTTTCCTGATGTACCAAAAGAACATCCTGCTGTTGGATCTATGATGATGAATTTTAGCGCGAACATGTTGGGATTGGACAATTCTGCGACACCTCTCGGATTAAAAGCCATGAAGGAATTGCAAGAGCTCAATCCTGAAAAGGAAAAAGCGTCGAATGCACAAATCATGTTTTTGGTGTTAAACACTTCAGGGCTGACCATCATTCCTGTCACCATTTTTGCCTACCGGGCAGAATCTGTGTCTCCGACAATGGTTTTTCTCCCCATCCTTATTGCGACCTTTATTTCATCGTTGGCAGGATTAATTTTTGTCGCTTTGCGTCAGCGCATCAATTTATTCAATCGAGTTGTTTTAGCATACATAGGGTCAGCCGTTGCCTTCATTGGCGCCCTTCTTTATTACATCATTTTACACCCAGAAGACGGTGCCGTAATTTCCAATGTCGGAGGAAATGCGCTCATTTTTTCCATCATTATTGTTTTTATTCTTTTGGCAGCAAAGAAAAAAGTCAACGTCTACGAATCTTTCATTGAAGGAGCAAAAGACGGCTTCAATGTCGCGATTAGCATTATCCCCTATTTGATTGCCATTCTTGCTGCAATAGCTGTATTTAGGGCTTCAGGGACGTTAGACGCGATGCTGGACGGTATAAAAACCGCCGCGGTTTATGCTGGTATAACTGTGACCGAATGGATTGATGCCTTACCAGT
>CALGUD010000011.1 GCA_937901915.1 uncultured Flavobacteriaceae bacterium | reverse complement strand
ACGACAAAGAACAACTGGACTTATTTAACAACTAAAAATTAACGCATCAGTACTAATTTTAAATTATTGTTTTAATCATTTAAACATCCCGGCAGTTACCAGGATTCCCGCTTTGGCGGGATTTACATTTTATAGATTTTATTATAAAATAGTTGATCCTTAGCCTGAAGCAAATTGATTTGCTATGAATAAATTTGTATTTCCTATTCTGTTTTTTTTATCCGGGTTTATTTGGTCGCAAACTAAAGTTAGTGGTATTGTGGTTGATGGTTCGGGTAATCCAATATCTTTTGCAAATGCATATTTTAAAGATTCTACAATAGGGACAATTACCAATGATGACGGCCGCTTTTATCTGGAGTCTGATGAAACGTACAACACATTAATCATTTCTTTTATAGGATACACCACACAGGAACTGGATTTAAAACCAGGAGCGAATTATAATCTTAAAGTCATACTCGAAGAAGGGGAATTATTAGACGAAGTGGTAGTCTATACAGGAAAACAATCCAAAAAAAACAATCCGGCTATAGATATCCTGAAAAAAATATGGGACCGAAAACGTCAGAATGGAGTCAGGCAATATAATCAGTATCAGTATAACAAATATGAAAAAGTAGAATTTGATATTAATACTGTTGATTCAGCTCTGATAAATAGTAATATATTTAAAGGCCTGGAATTTATATTTGAAGAAGTAGATACTTCACATGTTACCGGAAAAACATATTTGCCCATATTTATTAATGAAGCATTCTCCAGAGTATATGGCGACAATAAATTAAAAAAGGAAAAAGAGGATTTATTGGGGAATAAAAACTCAGGGTTCAATACAAACCAACATATTATTTCTTTTGTGCAGGATCTGTATTCAGACTATGATATTTACAATAACTACCTTAAATTTTTTGACAAAAGTTTTGTGAGCCCGCTTTCTAAGACGGGGGTTGATACATACAATTACGTGCTTTCAGACAGTACTTTTATTGATAACAAATGGTGTTACAATATTATTTATTACCCGCGACGTAAAAACGAGCTTACTTTTAAAGGCGATTTCTGGGTAAATGACACCACCTTTGCTATAAAGGAAATTAACATGCAGGTCACCAAAAGTGCCAATATAAACTGGGTAAAAGAAATTTATATTGAACAGGAATTTGACGTGCTTAATGACTCGGTCTTTTTGTTAAAAAGAGATTATATGATGAGTGATTTCGCTCTCAATAAAAAAGAAGATTCAAGAGGAATTTACGGAAAGAGGACTACAGTTTACAATGATTATCTGTTTAATGAAGAAAAAGGCAAAAGTTTTTATGAACATGAAATAGACCCTTTTGATCCGGCAATTTATAATAGAGAAGAGGTTTTCTGGGAGCAAAACCGACTTGAAAAGCTAGGTAAAAATGAACTCGGTATATATAAAATGCTGGATACACTTAAAACAGTGCCTAAATTTAAAAGATTATACAATGTGGGTTCAATTCTGGCATCCGGATACATTGAATTTGACAAATTGAACCTGGATTACGGCCCTATTTTTTCTAGTGTAGGATTTAATGAGGTTGAAGGTTTAAGATTACGGGGTGGTGGAAGAACGTATTTTGGGCCTAATGATATGTGGCGGATAGAAGGATACGGAGCATATGGATTTAAAGATGATAAATTTAAGTACGGTATTTCAGGTAAGTGGTTGTTAAATAGAAAAAACAGGATTATTGTAGCAGCCGGGAACCGGCGGGATGTAGAACAAATAGGAGTGAGTTTAACACCTACAAATGATGTTTTAGGCAGAAGTTTTGCCTCGTCCGCATTATTTACTGTAGGGGCAAACAATAAACTTACTGATATAAATTTAACTACTGCTTCCCTGCAGTTTGAGCCGTATAAAAATTTGCAGTTTAAGGTAGGCGGGTCTTTCAGGACATTAACATCTGCTTTACCCGAGGCTTTTAGTTTAAGTTATATTGATGAAGATTCACCCACTGGTATTTCTGCTGAAACAAGACAATTGGAACTGGATGTTTCATTAAACTACAGACATGGCAGGGAAAGCGTCGGTTATGGTGTAGAAAGAAGGGATAGAAATGATGATTACTCTATTTTATTTCTTAATTATGCCGTTGGCCTCAATCATTTACTGGATAGCGATTTTGAGTATAAAAAAATTCAGATGCTTTACAGAAAACCCTGGCAGGTGGGAGGGGTTGGAGTTTTATACACCACAGTTGAAGCTGGTAAAACTTTTGGAGAAGTTCCCTTAAGTTTGTTGAGCATAGTTCCGGGTAACCAAACTTATTTTTCAATATTTAACACTTTTCCCAATCTTAACTTTTACGAGTTTGTCACAGATACATATGTGTCTGTACATATTGAACAGAATTTTAACGGAAGGTTATTTGCAAGAATCCCATTTCTCCGGGATTTTGATTTGCGTGAAATAGTGGGTATAAGAGGTGTTTGGGGGGATTTGTCCAATGAAAATATACTTCTTAACCAACCGGCAAATATACCTTTAATGGCACCCAATGACCAGATATACTGGGAGTATTCATTTGGTGTTGGAAATATTTTTAAAGTCTTTAGAATAGATTTCAACTTCCGTGGTAATTATCTAAACCTTCCGGATGCCCGTCCATTTAGTGTAACCGGAGCTTTCGGTTTTCATTTTTAACCTATTTCTATTGGTAATTAACTAGTTCTTAATTACTTTTGCACCCCAGTAAAAGAGAACATAATGAGTGCTGCAAAAATGAAGTCATTTGACGTTTTAATTGAAATTCCAAAAGGTAGTAGGAATAAATATGAATATGATTTTGAACTTAAAAAACTCAGATATGACAGGATGATATTTTCTTCTATGCACTATCCTGCAGATTATGGTTTTATTCCTGAAACACTCGCATTGGACAGTGACCCATTAGACGTACTGGTATTGGTAACTGAATCTACTTTTCCCGGCTGTGTAATGGAGGTTAAACCTATAGGTGTATTTCATATGGCCGACGAGAAAGGGCCGGATGAGAAAATCATATGTGTACCTGTTTCTGATCCTATCTGGAATAAGCTCAACGACCTGGAGGACATGAATCCACACCAAAAAAAAGAGATTGAACATTTTTTTCAGGTTTATAAAGACCTGGAACAGAAAAAAGTAGATGTTGGTGGTTGGGGTAATGTTGATGAGGCCTGGTCTATTATAGATAAATGTCTTGAAAGGTTTGTTACTTCCGGGGCAAAAGAAAAAGGACTTTATAGTATTGGCTAAATTCTGTTAGTATAAATTAGTTGGTATATTATAACTGATTTTAGTACTTTTACGCCCGTTTTAAATAATTAATGTAAGAATCATTAAGAATTAGATAAAATACATGGAATCAAATATTATTTACTTACCAATTGCACTGGCCGTTCTCGGCCTTATTTTTATGGGCATTAAGGCTGCCTGGGTTAAAAAACAACCTGCTGGAAGCGAGCGGATGCAGTTTATTTCTAAAAGTATTAAAGAAGGTGCGTTGGCATTTTTAAATGCAGAATATCGACTTTTGTTAATTTTTGTAGTAATAGCTTCTGCAGCTTTATTCGGGATATCAACAATAGTTGAAACCACAAGCTGGATGATAGTTCCGGCTTTTGTTTTTGGGGCCTTTTTTTCTGCCCTGGCAGGAAATATAGGAATGCGCATTGCTACCGAAGCAAATACACGAACTGCCGAAGCTGCCAAAACGAGTTTGCCACAGGCATTAAAAGTATCTTTTAGTGGTGGGACTGTTATGGGTCTTGGCGTTGCCGGCCTTGCTGTATTAGGATTGAGTTTATTGTTTTTATTTCTTGTAGGTCAGTTTATGGGAAATGAAGGCCATTTTTACGACAATATGACCATTGTGCTCGAAGCACTTGCAGGTTTTTCACTTGGAGCAGAATCTATTGCCCTTTTTGCACGTGTTGGTGGGGGTATTTACACAAAAGCCGCTGATGTTGGGGCAGATTTAGTAGGTAAAGTTGAAGCTGGTATTCCTGAGGATGATCCGCGTAATCCTGCAACCATTGCAGATAACGTTGGAGATAACGTAGGGGATGTGGCCGGTATGGGAGCCGATCTTTTTGGATCGTACGTAGCTACTGTATTAGCAGCCATGGTACTTGGTAATTATCTGATCAGGGATATGTCGGTTACAACACAACATGTTGACGCATTTAACAATATGGGGCCGATCTTGTTGCCGATTGTAATTGCTGGCGTGGGTATTTTAGCCTCCATTATCGGAACATTTTTAGTTGGAATAAAAAATAACGACGCTAAAGAAGCCCAGGTTCAAAAAGCGCTCGATACAGGCAATTGGGTTTCAATTATATTAACAGCCGTTGCAGGGTGGTTTCTAATTGACTGGATGCTTCCTGAAGTTATGCAAATGAGTTTCTTTGGCGAAGGGGTAAAATCCATACCGTCAAGACATGTATTTTATGCTACTTTAATAGGATTGGCAGTGGGTGCATTAATCTCTATGGTAACTGCTTATTATACAAGTTTAGGTAAAACCCCGGTTTTAAATATTGTTAAGAACACTTCTACAGGAGCGGCAACAAATATAATTGCAGGGCTTGCAGTGGGTATGAAATCTACTTTCTTATCCGTTTTGCTTTTTGCAGCTGCGATTTACGGATCTTATGAATTAGCAGGTTTTTACGGTGTTGCTCTAGCAGCATCAGCCATGATGGCAACTACTGCAATGCAATTGGCAATAGATGCCTTTGGCCCGATAGCAGATAATGCAGGTGGAGTTGCAGAAATGAGTGAATTGGCTCCGGAAGTACGTGAACGAACCGATATTTTAGACTCAGTTGGTAATACAACTGCAGCCGTGGGTAAAGGTTTTGCTATTGCCTCGGCAGCTTTAACAGCTTTGGCTTTATTTGCTGCGTATGTAACTTTTACGGGTATTGATGGTATTAATATCTTTAAAGCAGATGTTTTAGCCGCATTATTTGTTGGAGGAATGATCCCGGTAATATTTTCTGCATTAGCTATGCAGTCCGTTGGTAAAGCAGCGATGGAAATGGTACAGGAAGTTCGCCGTCAGTTCAGGGAAATTCCTGGTATTATGGAAGGGACTGGAACTCCGGAATACGGAAAATGTGTGGCTATTTCTACCAAAGCTGCATTAAAAGAAATGCTTTTACCCGGATTAATTACCATTATTACACCAATAATTATAGGATTGATTTTTGGCGCTGAACCATTAGGAGGCTATATGGCCGGTGTATGTGTATCAGGGGTAATGTGGGCAATTTTCCAAAATAATGCAGGAGGTGCATGGGATAATGCGAAAAAATCTTTTGAAGCCGGTGTTGAAATAAATGGTGAAATGACCTATAAAGGATCTGAGGCCCATAAAGCAGCAGTAACCGGCGATACGGTAGGAGACCCGTTTAAAGATACTTCAGGGCCTTCGATGAACATATTAATTAAGCTTACCTGTCTGGTAGGATTGGTTATTGCTCCTATATTAGGTGGTCATACTGGTGAAACAGAAGTTGCACATGAAAAAATTGATACAATTGAAAATGTTGAAGTTGCTAAAACAATCACGGCTTCTGAAACTTTAGAGAGCGAGATCTCTATAGAATCAACAATCAAGACAGTTGAATAATTGAAGAAAAAAGAAAAATTCTAAGATATTTTAAAGACACCTGTTTTCAGCAGGTGTTTTTTGTTGATCTTAATTTTAAAAAAGACCGTGCAGTTAAGAATCTATATTATTCATCTTTGCTATGAATTTTTTTATACTCCAAACTCTTTTTTTCCATAAAAAGATATATTTTTCCATAATTATTAAATTCAATGATGGAATCAAACTTTGAGTCAGCTTCACAGAAATAATAGAATTCATAGAGATTTTCTCTAGGTATATTAAAACTTTCAATGAGGATTGAACTGTCTATATTTTGATATATTTTATCATATTTAGCTCTTTCATTTTCCAATCGAATTCTATTTTTTAACATCTTAGTTCTTCCTGTAATTGCATTAATAATAGGATCTAATTTTATAGAAGTCAATGAGAAGTCCCAATCGGTGGCCGTATAAAACTTTCTTTCACTTTGTGTTTTTATTTTCACATCTGCATTCGGTAAATTAAGGTTTGAAGCTGAAATTTCTTTTTCTAGATCTATCAGATCTTCTTTAAGGCTACCAGTTAAATAAAATGGTTTTACAATAACTTCTTCCAGGTCAATTGCAGATTCCTCTAGTTGTATGTACATTTCATCTCCCTTAGCAATGTTATCAGTTACAATTAATTTTCTAGTACCGTATCCTATCAACGAAAAAGAAATAGTGTCATTAACCTGTGCTTCTAACTGAAATTCCCCTTTTCTGTTAGTGATAGTAACTCTGTTTTTTGAATGGTTTATTACATGAACTCCGGAAGCATCACTATCTTCAATAAAAACCTGTCCTCTAATTTCGGCAGGTATAGACTGGGAATACATCTCAAGAGAAATTAAAAGAAATGATATGATTATTATTACACGTTGAAAATATTCCATGGATTAACTTTCATGCAGCTTAATGTTATACGAATTTCAAAACAACGCAATTTCCGGAACATGATTTATTAAAAATATGCCAAATTCGATAAATAACGTTGAT
Organism: uncultured Flavobacteriaceae bacterium; assembly: GCA_937901915.1. GTDB lineage: Bacteria > Bacteroidota > Bacteroidia > Flavobacteriales > Flavobacteriaceae > Abyssalbus. The sequence continues at coordinate 21,785 of CALGUD010000011.1, read as the reverse complement.
TATAAACCGTGTAGGAGATTTTATTAGATAGAATAGGTGTTCTACTAATTATTAAGAAGAGTATATATACGGAAATGGTGATGTACAATTTTAAAAAAGCCCATGCAGCTCGGCATCTACACGATGTATAATTTCTCCCAGGTCTTCCGGGTTGTTTACAAAGTTTAAAACATCAACATCAAAAATCAGTAACTTTCCTCTTTCGTAACTATGGATAAAAGCTTCGTAGCGTTCGTTAAGTCTACTGAGATAATCAATAGAAATTGAGTTTTCGTATTCCCTCCCACGGCTGTGAATCTGGCTCACTAAATTTGGTATTGAACTTCTCAAATAGATTAACAAATCAGGAGGCTGTACCATGCTTTCCATAAGTCCAAACAAAGAACTGTAATTATTAAAGTCCCGGTTTGTCATTAATCCCATTGCATGAAGGTTAGGAGCAAAAATATGGGCATCTTCGTAAATAGTACGATCTTGAATTACCTTTTTTCCACTGTCCCTTATTTGTTTTATCTGGCGAAACCTGCTATTCAAAAAATAGATCTGAAGGTTAAAGCTCCAGCGCTCCATTTGGTTGTAAAAATCATCCAGGTAGGGATTGTCTACAACATCTTCAAAGTGAGCTTCCCATTTAAAATGTTTTGAAAGTAATTTTGTTAGCGTGGTTTTTCCTGCACCAATATTTCCTGCTATAGCAACGTGCATATTTGTAATGTTTTTGTTGGTGATGAATTAAAAATGGGAAAACGTTTCATAGTTGTAAATATACAAGTTCTCTTCCTTTACAAAAAAAAACTTTTGTGAAAAATGGATTAAGATTTAAAGAGGTAAAATAAACATTCGGAAAGGTTTTTCAATTTATAACAATTCATTACATTTGAATCCTGAAATTTAAGAGGATAGATTTGACTGATTGCAACCTCGTATACCGAACTTTCAAAACAGAACGGTATTAGTAAAATGCTAAAGCAGTAACAAGCCAAAATGATTTTTGGCGTTTTTACTTCTTTAATTTGTCAAATCCTTTAGTAATATTTAAACATAAATAGTATGGCATATTTGTTTACGTCAGAGTCTGTTAGTGAAGGACATCCAGACAAAATTGCAGATCAGATCAGTGATGCATTATTAGATAATTTTCTGGCTTTTGACCCTGAAAGCAAAGTAGCTTGTGAAACCCTTGTTACTACAGGACAGGTTGTTTTGGCAGGAGAAGTAAAAAGTCATACCTATTTAGATATTCAACACATAGCCCGGGAGGTAATTAATAAGATAGGATATACAAAAGGCGAATATCAGTTTAGTGGTGATTCTTGTGGAGTTATTTCACTTATTCATGAACAATCTCAGGATATTAATCAGGGTGTGGACCGGGGCTCTAAAGAAGAGCAAGGGGCCGGTGATCAGGGAATGATGTTTGGTTATGCTACTAAAGAAACTGAAAACTATATGCCACTGGCACTGGATATATCGCATAAAATTCTTCAGGTGCTTGCCGATTTACGCAGGGAGAACAAAGAAATTACCTATTTGCGACCCGATGCAAAATCTCAGGTAACAATAGAATATTCGGATGAAAATGTTCCGCAGCGAATTGATACGATAGTGGTGTCTACGCAACATGATCAGTTCAGTGAGAACGATGCAAAAATGCTTTCTAAAATTAAGAGTGATATCATTAATATTTTAATCCCAAGGGTAAAAAAGCAATTACCAACAGAAATACAAAAACTTTTTACCGACCAAATCAAATACCATATCAACCCTACCGGAAAATTTGTAATTGGAGGCCCGCACGGTGATTCTGGTTTAACAGGAAGAAAAATTATTGTGGATACCTATGGCGGCAAAGGTGCTCATGGTGGGGGAGCATTTAGCGGTAAAGATCCGAGCAAGGTAGACAGAAGTGCTGCATATGCTGCACGTCATATTGCTAAAAATCTTGTGGCAGCAGGCGTTGCAGATGAAGTATTAATACAGGTAAGTTATGCTATTGGTGTGGTGGAGCCTACTTCTATTTTTGTGAATACTTATGGAACAGCAAAAGTGGATATGTCAGATGGAGAAATTGCAAAAAAAGTGGCCAAATTATTTGACATGCGCCCTTTCGCTATTGAGGAAAGATTAAAGCTTCGAAACCCGATATATTTTGAAACCGCCGCATACGGACATATGGGCAAAGAACCCATTACAGTTACAAAAGTATTTGAATCACCTTATAACGGACGAATAGAAAAAGAAGTTGAATTGTTTACCTGGGAAAAGCTGGATTATGTAGATCATGTAAAGCAAACTTTCAAGATTTCTTAAAATATATTTTGTTTTTTCAAAAATGTTTACGAACATTTGTAATCGAAATTTAAAAAAATGAATAAAGTAATGTGCAATATGGGTATGATGATGTGGAATTTTTCCGCAGAGGATACTATTGCATAAACTTTAATCGACATAAAGTATATCAAAAGCCTCTGCACAGCAGAGGCTTTTTTTTTGATAATTTTTAAATAAAACATAAACCATAACAAACTTCAATCATGAGTACACACAAATTTTCAACACAAGCTTTACATGCAGGGCATGATGTAAAAGTAAATGCAGGTACACGGGCTGTGCCTATCTATCAAACCACTTCCTATGTGTTTAACAATTCAGAACATGCGGCTAACTTATTTAACTTATCTGAAACCGGAAATATTTACACCAGGATCAATAACCCGACAAACGATATTCTGGAGCAAAGGCTCGCAGCACTTGAAGGAGGGATTGCATCCGTCGTAACTGCATCCGGAACAGCTGCGATATCAACGGCCTTACTGGTGCTGTTAAAAGCCGGCGACCATATTGTGGCTTCAAGCAGTTTATATGGGGGAACTTATAACCTATTAAGTGTTACTTTACCCAGATTAGGAATTACCACCACATTTGTAGACGGTTCTGATCCTGCGAATTTTAAAAAAGCTGCCAAAGAGAGTACAAGAGCTTTCTTTGTGGAGTCTCTGGGAAACCCGAAGCTCGATGTCTTGGATTTAAAAGCAATTTCCAAAGAGGCAAAAGCACTGAAAATTCCTTTTATTGTAGATAATACGGTGGCAACATCGTATTTACTTAAGCCTATAGAGCACGGAGCAAATATTGTAATCCATTCGCTTACAAAATATATAAATGGTAACGGGACTTCGTTAGGGGGTGCAATAATAGACGCTGGTACTTTTGACTGGTCCAGCGGTAAGTTTCCTGAATTTACCGAGCCATCAGCGGGATATCACGGCCTTATTTATCATGATGCTTTAGCAGAAGCTGCATTTATTGCAAAGGTGCGGATTGAAGGATTACGTGATCATGGCGCCGCATTAAGTCCATTTAATGCTTTCCAAATTATACAAGGACTGGAAACACTGGGAATCCGCATAAAAAAACATAGTGAGAACGCACTTGAACTCGCTGAATGGCTTGAAAAACAAGATGCAGTAAAATGGGTAAACTACCCGGGACTAAAAAGCAGTAAATATTACAAGATAGCAAAAGAATATTTGCCTGACGGACAAAGTGGTATTGTAACGTTTGGACTGAAAAAAGGTTTTGAAGCTGCTAAAACGGTGGCAGATGAAACTCAAATTTTCTCATTGCTCGCAAATATTGGTGATACAAAGTCACTAATAATTCACCCGGCCAGTACCACGCACCAGCAATTAAATGAAGAAGCACAAAAATCTGCCGGGGTTACACAAGATCTCGTACGGCTGTCCGTAGGGATAGAAGATATAGAAGATTTAAAAGCCGATTTAAAGCAGGCATTTGATAAAATCAAGTAAAAGTTAATTAGGATAAAGTTGATATATCCGGAATAATTGCATTATTTTTGCCGACTCAAAGTTCACACACTTAATGTAAATGTTATCAAGAAAGGCAGAGGGAATAGACCCATTGAAGCCTTAGCAACCCTTCACTTGTGGAGAAGGTGCTAAATTCTACCTGAACCCTGAATGTATTTCAGGACTTGGATAGATAACCAAAAATTACTTCCGGTAATTTCAACTTTCTTTTTAACGTTTTCAAATTAAATACTAACAACATTAATAATAGTTGTAAAACATTGGAAAACGATTTATTACATATACAGTTAAACAATTTCACAACGTTAAGCGGATTCACACTGGATCTTCCTTTATCGTACCAATTATTCGGTCAACCGCTTCATACGGCTCCGATAGTTCTGGTAAACCATGCTCTTACAGGAAATTCGAATGTTGCGGGTGAAGATGGTTGGTGGAAAGACCTTATAGGGAAAGGAAAAGGGATAGACACTGAAGTATATACCATACTGGCTTTTAATATCCCCGGAAATGGATTTGATGGTTTTGTTATCGACAACTATAAAGAATTTGTAGCAAGGGATATAGCTAGGATTTTTCTTCTTGGCCTTGAGGAACTAAAAATCGAAAAACTGTTTGCCCTGATCGGAGGATCGCTCGGAGGTGGTATAGCCTGGGAAATGTCCGTGTTAAATCCGGATATCACAGAACATTTAATCCCTGTAGCATCCGATTGGAAATCGACCGACTGGCTTATTGCAAACTGCCAGATACAAGAGCAGTTCTTGCTTAATTCCAGGAACCCTGTTCATGATGCACGTATGCACGCAATGTTAACCTACCGTACACCGGAATCCTTTAAAACAAGGTTTCAGCGAACAACCAATGAAGACCTGCATGTGTTTAATGTAGAAAGCTGGTTGTTGCACCATGGTAAAAAATTGCAGGATCGTTTTCAATTATCAGCCTATAAGTTGATGAACCAATTATTAAAGACCATTGATGTAACCCGGGGAAGGAAAGAGTCCTTTAAAGCATTGGAATATATTAACGCAAACATTCATATAGTGGGTGTTGATTCAGATATGTTTTTCACAGCCGATGAAAACCGGGAAACATATAAGCAATTGGCACAAGGAAATGATAAAATTACATACGGCGAAATTATTTCTGTACACGGCCATGATGCCTTTTTAATAGAGTTTGATCAGCTGGAACAGTTAGTAAGCGGGATTTTTAAAGGTAAAAGCAATCGGATTAAAGTATTGAAATTCGGTGGGCGCTCACTCTCTAATGGTGAAGGCATTCATAATGCATTAAAAATTATTGAAGACAAAGTAAAAAACAATGAACGAATAGCTGTAGTAGTTTCGGCACGAGGAAGTTCTACAGACGACCTTGAGGATATTTTAGAAAGGGCAGCTCAGGATAAGGATTATGAATATTTATTTGAGGCCTTTAAGAAATACCAACAGGCTGATTTTGATGTAGATCTTACAGAAGAGTTCAAAAAACTGGAAAACATCTTTGAAGGTGTGAAATTATTAGGCGATTATAGCTCAAAGATAAAAGATCAGGTACTTTCTAAGGGAGAAATAATATCCGCGAAACTAATTACAGAAGTATTAAATAAAAAAGGGATCAAAGCCAATTTTACAGATACACAAAACCTTATTATTACTGATGAGAAGTTTGGGAATGCCCAACCTATTGAGAAAGTATCTAAAGAAAATGTAGTTAAATATTTTGCCAGGCATAACGGAGCCACGGTAAATATTGTAACGGGATTTATAGGAGCAAGTATCAATAAAGAAACGACTACACTAGGGAGAAACGGAAGTAACTATACAGCGTCACTTATTGCAAATTTTCTGGATGCTGAAGAGTTGCAGAATTTTACCCATGTAGATGGTATTTACACCGCCGATCCTGAATTGGTAGCAGATGCCCACAGAATAGAGCAGTTATCATACAATGAGGCCAATGAACTTGCTAATTTTGGAACCAATGTATTGCATGCAAAAACCATTATACCGCTTATAGAAAAAAATATTCCCCTACGTATTCTAAACACGTTTAACAACGACAACCAGGGAACACTAATTACGGCCCAACCTAATAAAGAAGGTATTAAATCCTTATCAGTTTTAGAAAATGTAGCACTTTTAAATCTTGAAGGTAGAGGTTTGCTTGGAGTTACAGGAGTAGATGCACGGATATTTAAAGCGCTCGCTGATAATGATATTAGTGTAAGTATAATTTCCCAGGGATCTTCAGAAAGAGGTGTAGGTTTTGTGGTTGATGCTGGTAATGCCACAAAGGCTGTTCATGTTTTGGAAAAAGAGTTCGAAAAAGATTTTCATTCCAAAGACATCAATAAAATTGCCGTAGATGATGATGTGGTTGTTATATCTATAGTTGGACAAGATTTAAGCACTTTTCACAAACCTTATAATGCACTGATAAAAAACCATGTTGTACCTGTACTGCTAAATAATACCGTTACAGGCAAAAACGTGAGTTTGGTAGTAAAGAAAAATCAATTGCATAAAGCCCTGAATGTGATTCATGGTGAAATGTTCGGGATATCAAAAAAAGTGAACATTGCTGTTTTCGGACATGGATTGGTGGGAGGGACTTTAATAGACCAGATATTGGCATCTTTTCATACCATTGAAGAACGAAAAAAAATAAGGCTTAACATTTTTGCCGTAGCTAATTCAAAAAAATTACTGTTGAATGGAAAAGGGGTTGGTAACGACTGGAAAAGGGCGATAGAATTAAGTCAGCATACATCTAATGTAGATGAGGTTATAGCTTTCTCAGATGAACATCACTTGGAGAACCTTATTGCAATAGATAATACAGCAAGTGCCGATTTTGTAAAAAATTACAACAAACTTATTGAAAACGGATTTGATCTGGTTTCATCTAATAAAATAGCAAATACCCTAAGCTATGATTTCTATAAAAAACTGAGAGAAGCATTAAATAAAAATCAAAAACAATACCTGTATGAAACGAATGTAGGGGCAGGATTGCCCCTTATTGACACCATAAGGATACTGCATCTTTCCGGTGAAAATATAACGAGAATACGTGGTGTGTTCTCCGGGACATTAAGTTATTTGTTCAATACATTTTCCTCAGAAAACAGGCCTTTTAGCGAAGTGTTACAGGAAACTATTGATAAAGGTTTTACGGAACCGGACCCGAGAGAAGATTTATACGGAAACGATGTGGGCCGTAAACTTTTAATTTTAGGAAGGGAACTCGATTTACAAAATGAGTTTGCTGATGTAGAAATTCATAATCTGGTGCCTGAGCAATTGCGAAACAGTAGTATTGCTGAATTTTTATCAAAGCTCAATGAATTTGATGATCCATACCAGACAATAAAAGAGCAACAAAAACCAGGTCATGTGCTGAGGTATGTAGGAGATTTACATGGAGACCTGCAGCAAGACAAAGGAGTTTTAGAAGTAAAGTTAACATCAGTCCCTGCCGACAGTACTTTAGGCCAGGTAAAAGGAGCCGATTCCATTTTTGAGATATATACAGAATCGTATGGAGACAGACCAATAGTAATTCAGGGAGCTGGCGCCGGCGCAGCAGTTACTGCCCGGGGTGTTTTTGGTGATATTTTAAAGTTAACGGAGAAAAATTAAATTGCTAACCTCACAGGTTTTAAAACCTGTGAGGTTTATTTTTAAAAGATGAAATACGAAACATTAGAACCAAGTAAATATTATCATATCTACAATTGTGGAAACAATAGAGAGAATATCTTTATTGAAGATGATAACTATTTATATTTTTTAAAGTTGATGGAAAAATATATTAAACCAATAGCAGATGTAATTTGTTATTGTTTGTTAAAGAATCACTTCCATTTACTTGTGCGTATAAAAGTTGTTGAAAATGAGAAATTAATATCCCAGGGATTTTCTAATTTCTTCAATGCATATGCAAAAGCAATTAATAAAAGATATAATAGGATTGGAAGTTTGTTTAAAGATAGATTTTCTAGAAAATCAATAAATGAAGAAGGTTATCTAAAAAATCTTATTTTATATATTCATCTTAATCCTGTTCACCATGGTTTCACTGAAAACATTCGTGATTGGAAGTTTTCTTCTTATCATTCAATAATATCAAATGACTCCGACTGGTTATCAAAAGAATATATTATTGAATTATTAGGAGGTATTGAGAATTTTAAATATGTTCATGAGTATAGAAACAGTAACATAATTTTATCATCTAAATACACATTTGAATAGAAACATTTTAAGACCTCACAGGTTTTAAAAACCTGTGAGGTCTAATTAAATTTAATACAATGAGTAAAAACCAATTTGAAACAGAAGCAATTAGAACGCAGTTACCGCATACCGAATTTCTCGAACATTCAGTACCCATATATCTGACTACTAGTTTTGTTTTTGAGGATGCCGAAGATATGAGGGCCTCCTTTGCCGAAGAAAAACAAAGAAATATTTACAGTCGTTTCACAAATCCTAATACATCGGAGTTTGTAGAAAAAGTATGTAAGATGGAAGGTGCCGAAAGCGGTTTTGCATTTGCAAGCGGGATGGCAGCCATTTTTTCCACTTTTTCAGCATTGCTGAGTAGTGGCGATCATATTGTATCTGCCCGGTCTGTTTTTGGTTCAACGCATACATTGTTTACAAAGTATTTTCCGAAATGGAATATAGAAACAAGCTATTTTAAAGTAGATGAGGTTGATAAAATAGAAGAACTGATTCAACCTAATACTAAAATTATCTATGCAGAAACACCTACCAACCCTGGTGTAGATGTATTGGATTTAGAACACTTGGGTAAAATAGCAAGAAAACATAACCTGATATTAATCATTGATAATTGTTTTGCCACCCCTTACCTCCAAAAACCTATTGAATTTGGTGCTGATCTGGTTATCCATTCGGCTACAAAGTTAATGGACGGGCAAGGCAGGGTATTAGGAGGCATAACTGTTGGTAGGGAAGATTTAATGAGAGAAGTTTATTTATTCTCCAGGAATACAGGGCCTGCTTTATCCCCCTTTAATGCATGGGTATTATCTAAAAGCCTTGAAACGCTTGCTGTTAGGGTAGAAAAACATTGTGAAAATGCACTGAAACTGGCCGAATTCCTGGAAACACGATCAGAAGTAAGCTTTGTGAAATACCCTTTTTTGAAATCGCACTCTCAATTTGAAATTGCCAAAAAGCAGATGAAATTAGGAGGTAATATTGTTGCTTTTGAAGTAAAAGGAGGTATTGAAGCAGGCAGAAAGTTCTTAAATAGTATAAAATTATGTTCACTATCAGCCAATTTAGGAGATACGCGAACCATTGTTACACATCCTGCATCTACCACACATAGCAAACTCTCTGAAGACGACCGGTTACAGGTGGGAATCACAGATGGGCTGGTACGGGTATCAGTAGGTTTGGAAAACGTTACAGATGTTATAAATGATATAGCTCAGGCATTAAGTAGTTAAAAAAATAAAAATAGCTATGGTTTTTACGGAATAATAGTGTATTTTCGCTTAAATTCTATTAACCTATCGATTAAGTAGAGTATTATGCAAAGTTTTAGAACAGAAATTGAGAATCCGGTAGTAAGTAAAGAGATTATCGAATTAGAAAAAAAGATCCGTCTTTTCCGTGAGGGAAAGGTTGATGATGAACGTTTCAGAAGTTTACGCTTGGCACGTGGAATATACGGGCAAAGGCAACCAGGCGTACAAATGGTACGTATAAAATTGCCTTATGGAAAAGTAACTTCAGACCAACTACTCCGTATTTGTGATGTTTCTGAAGAATATTCTATCGGTAGGTTACACATTACCACACGTCAGGATATCCAGATTCACTTTGTGAGTTTAGACAGGACCCCCGAACTTTGGGCAGAACTGGCTAAAAATGATGTAACAATTCGAGAAGCTTGTGGTAATACTGTTAGAAATATAACGGCGAGCCCGGAGGCTGGAATTGATCCTAATGAACCATTTGACGTAACTCCTTACGCTCATGCGGCTTTTCAGTTTTTCCTGAGAAACCCTGTTTGTCAGGAAATGGGAAGAAAGTTTAAAATATCATTCTCATCATCAGATACAGATACAGCCCTGGCTTATATTCACGACCTTGGTTTTATCCCTAGATTAAAAGATGGCGTCAGAGGGTTTAAAGTCGTTTTAGGAGGCGGATTAGGTTCACAGCCACGTCATGCGGATCTGGTATATGAGTTTATGGAATCTGATCAGCTCATCCCATTCATAGAAAGTGTAATTCGTATTTTTGACCGCCATGGTGAGCGTTCAAAAAGGATGAAGGCAAGAATGAAGTTCTTAATAAAAGACATTGGATTGGAGGCCTTCCTTGAGTTAGTAGAAAACGAGAAAAAAGCAATTTCACATAAATCATATCCTATAGAAGTTCTGGATGAAGAAGTAAAAGTGTCTACATTGGAAGCTCCTCAGGTAGAAATACATGATAAAGAAGCCTACGGGATCTGGAGAAAAAGGAATGTATTTGAACAAAAACAGGAAGGATTGTTCTCCATAGGAATTAAGGTGAAATTAGGTGATTTTTATTTAAAGGAAGCCAGGGCTTTAGCCAGTTTAATAAAAAAATATGCTGCCAATGAAATGCGTTTAACTCTTAGGCAGAATATATTATTACGACATGTACGCGAAGATTTGTTGCCTTTCTTTTATTCAGAATTAAACAAATTGGGCTTTACAGACTTAGGATTCAATACTACTGCAGATGTAACTGCCTGTCCAGGTACCGATACTTGTAATTTAGGTATTGCAAGTAGTACAGGTATGGCTGATGCACTAGAAAAAGTATTACATGAAGAATATCCTCAGTACTTATATAATACAGACGTAGCTATTAAAATTAGTGGCTGTATGAATGCCTGCGGACAACATAATATGGCTCATATTGGTTTCCAGGGAATGTCTATCCGTACAAAAAATAAATTAGTAGCGCCTGCCGTACAGGTTTTACTTGGTGGTGGACTTCTTGGTAATGGAGAAGGCAGGTTTGCTGATAAGGTTATTAAATTACCATCAAAAAGAGGTCCGCAAGCGTTACGGCTTATTTTAGATGATTTTGAAAAGAATCACATCAACGGAGAATCATTTTTAGATTATTACGACAGAAATGGAGAACGTTATTTTTACGATTTTTTAAATCCTTTGTCTGATACCGAAAACCTTGTTGAAAGCGATTTCATAGATTGGGGAAATGAAGATACATATGTGCAGGAAGTAGGAGTAGGTGAATGTGCCGGTGTAATTATAGATTTAGTGGCCACATTACTATTGGAGAGTGAAGAAAAAATAGAAAATGCTAAACAAAAAGTGGCTGAAGGTAAGTTAGCAGATGGCATCTACCTGGCTTACACATCGTTTATCAATACTGCCAAAGCATTGCTGATTGGTGAAAATGAAAAAACCAATACGCATGCCGGTATTATAGAAGATTTTGATAAAGTATTTGTGAGCAATGGAAAAATACAATTGCCAACATCATTCAGTGACCTGTTATACCAGATTAATAAAAATGAACCTTCTGAAGCATTTGCATCTAAATACATAAATGAAGCAGCTTCTTTTTATGAGCAAGTGAATGTTTTTAGAAGTAAAGAAGTTTTAAGTGCTACTGAGTAATTAAAGCAGAATAAAAATTTAATGAATAAATACGAATAGCAGATTTAAAAAGTTTTTGAAATGATTAAGACAGATATGCTTATTATTGGAGCAGGGCCCACAGGATTGTTTACTGTGTTTGAAGCAGGATTGTTAAAATTAAAATGTCATTTAATTGATGCATTGGCACTACCTGGAGGGCAATGTTCGGAAATATATCCAAAAAAACCCATTTATGATATTCCAGGTTTTCCAGAAATTTTAGCCGGTCAGCTTGTAGATAATCTTATGGAGCAAATCCGGCCTTTTGAACCTGGATTTACTTTGGGAGAACGGGCAGAAACCATTGATAAATTAGAGGATGGCTCTTTCGTAGTTACTACAAATAAAGGAACTCAACATAATGCACCCGTAGTAGTTATCGCAGGAGGATTAGGGTCTTTTGAACCCCGTAAACCACTTATAGACAATATTACTGACTTTGAAGACAATGGTGTAGCATATATTATTAAGGACCCTGAAGTGTACAGGGATAAAAGTGTAGTGATCGCCGGTGGAGGGGATTCTGCTCTGGATTGGTCTATCTTCCTGGCTGATATAGCCTCAGAAGTATATCTTGTTCATCGAAGAAATGAGTTCAGAGGAGCCCTTGATTCTGTTGAAAAAGTGGCTGAACTTTCTAAATTAGGAAAGGTGACTCTTGTAACTGAAGCCGAAGTTACTGCCCTTGCAGGGAATGGAAAACTGGAAAAAGTTACCATAACCCATAAAGATAAAGGTGATATAGTTTTAGAAGTAGATAATTTCATTCCTCTCTTTGGATTATCCCCTAAATTAGGGCCAATTGGAGATTGGGGACTGGAAATTGAAAAAAATGCAATTAAAGTAGATAACTCATACGATTATTCAACAAACATACCCGGTGTTTATGCCATTGGAGATGTAAATACATATAAAGGGAAACTAAAATTGATATTATCAGGCTTTCATGAAGCAGCTGTCATGTGCCAGAGTGCTTACCAACGTATATTCCCTGACAAAAAGTATGTCATGAAATATACAACAGTTGGTGGAGTGCAAGGTTTTGACGGTACAAAGAAAGAAGCAAAGAAAGAAGTGGTAAAAAGTATCGTTTAGAAGGAGAATCCCGATGAAATATCGGGATTAAAACCCAAATTCCAAGTTTATATTAAATTTTGGAATTTGGGTTTTTTAATTTGTGATTTATCTTAGAGTGTTTTGTTTTATACTTCTAGTCTTGATATTTTTACCGAATTATACATTTAGTTCTAAATTATATAGATAAGGAAAACTAAAGATGTTTGGCACGAAAAAGGTATTATTAATAATTGTAATTATTTTGGGAATACATATGTTTCAAAGCTGCTTAATTAGTAGAATTTCCAGACCTATCTTAACAGGATATGTGTATGATTCTTCTAATAATCAACCAATAGATAGTTGTTTAGTTGGCGAGGTTTTTACCAATTTGGAAGGGCATTATCAATTAGAAGAAAAAAGATATAAAGAATTTATTGTCCTTGGAACAGAGGCACCTCCAGTTATGATAAATGAAATTGTAGAAAAGGAAGGATACGAAAGTAGTATTATTGAAGGGTTTAGTAAATATGGAGGAGCTAGCCGAAAAGGTACTCATTGGAAAATGGATACTATTTTTTTAAAAAGAAAAAAATGAAAAACATAAAAAAGGAACTTGAAAAACGAATTTTAGTACTGGATGGGGCTATGGGCACCATGATACAGCAGTATAAATTTTCAGAAGAAGATTATAGGGGCGAGCGCTTTAAAGATTTTGAACATCCGCTACAGGGAAATAACGATTTACTTTCTCTTACACAACCGGCGGCTATTAAAGATATTCATGCTAAATATCTGAAGGCCGGAGCTGATATTATTGAAACCAATACATTTTCATCCACAACTATCGGGATGGCCGATTATTATATGGAAGATCTGGTTTATGAGCTAAATTATGAATCTGCTAAAATAGCAAAAGAAGTTGCTGATGAATTTACTCAAGGCAATCCGGAAAAACCACGATTTGTAGCAGGTTCCATAGGGCCAACTAACAGAACTGCGAGTATGTCGCCCGATGTGAATGATCCCGGTTACAGGGCTGTTACTTTTGACCAGTTGAGAATAGCATATAAAGAGCAGGTAGAAGGACTTATAGATGGAGGTGTAGATATATTATTAGTAGAAACGGTTTTTGATACCTTAAATGCAAAAGCGGCTCTTTTTGCTATTGATGAAGTGAAAGAGGAAAGAGGCCTGGATATGCCCGTTATGGTCAGCGGTACAATCACCGATGCATCCGGAAGAACTTTGTCCGGACAAACAGCAGAGGCATTTTTAATATCCATATCACATATCCCGTTATTAAGTGTCGGATTTAATTGTGCACTAGGTGCAGATCAGCTAATGCCTTATTTAAAGACTGTGTCTGGAAAATCAGACTTTTATATTTCAGCACATCCAAATGCCGGCCTACCTAATGCTTTTGGAGAGTATGACCAGACTGCCAAGGAAATGCAAGCATTGGTGAAAGCATATCTGGAAGAAAATATAATTAATATTATAGGGGGCTGTTGTGGCACAACTCCTGATCATATCAGGTTAATAGCTGAATTAGCCGCAGAATATAAACCAAGAAAAATTAAGTCTGCAGTAGCGGGTTAAAAAAATAAAATGATACTGGAAGTAGCTGTATTGAATATAAAAGAAGGATTATCCCCGGGGTTTGAAAAAGCCTTTGAAAAAGCACAGTTGATAATCTCTTCAATGAAGGGTTATAAATCACATCAATTAAAAAGATGTATTGAAGAAAAAAATAAATATATATTATTGGTAGAATGGGAAACTTTAGAAGATCATGAGTCTGGTTTCAGGAAGTCAGAACAATACCAGGAGTGGAAAGCCCTGTTGCATCATTTTTATGATCCGTTTCCAACCGTACAACACTATAGATAATAACACATACTAATTACACCCTCTTACAAGGTAAAGTCTATAAAAAGATGAAAATAGCTAATTGCAATAAATATTTAAAACTATCGGGATTAGAACCTTTAATATTAACACCCGAGAGTAACTTTATTAATATAGGCGAACGTACAAACGTTACAGGCTCCCGTAAATTCCTGCGTTTAATAAAAGAAGAGAAGTTTGAAGAAGCTCTGGATGTAGCGAGAACCCAGGTTGAGGGTGGAGCGCAGATTATCGATATAAATATGGACGAGGGAATGTTGGATGGTGCTGAAACCATGACTAAATTCCTTAATCTCATTGCCTCGGAACCGGATATTTCAAGAGTTCCTGTAATGATTGACAGCTCTAAGTGGGAAATTCTCGAAGCAGGGTTAAAAGTGGTTCAGGGAAAATGTGTGGTAAATTCTATAAGTTTAAAAGAAGGCGAAGAAGAATTTATTCATCATGCCAAACTGGTAAAGCGTTACGGAGCTGCAGTAATAGTAATGGCCTTTGATGAAGTAGGACAGGCAGATACCTATGAAAGGCGTATAGAAATATGCAAAAGGTCCTATGATATATTGGTAGATAAAGTAGGGTTCCCTGCAGAAGATATAATTTTTGATCCCAATATATTCCCGGTAGCTACCGGAATGGAAGAGCACCGCAGAAATGCAATCGACTTTTTCAGGGCAACAAAATGGATACGTGAAAATTTACCCTGTGCCAATGTAAGCGGAGGGGTAAGTAATGTTTCTTTTTCATTCAGGGGTAATGACCGTGTTCGGGAAGCTATGCATTCTGCTTTTTTATACCATGCTATAAAAAATGGGATGACCATGGGTATTGTAAACCCGGAAATGCTGGAAGTGTATGATAATATACCAAAAGATTTGCTTGAGCACGTAGAGGATGTATTATTAGACAGAAGGGATGATGCCACTGAAAGATTACTCACATTCGCCGAAACAGTAAAAGGGGGAGGGAAAGTTGCCGAAAAACAAAACCAGGAATGGAGAAGTGGTGATGTCCAGGAGCGTTTAATTCATTCACTAGTAAAGGGTATCGATGAATTTGTTGTTGAAGATGTGGAAGAAGCACGTCAATTAGTCGCAAAACCTATTGAGGTTATAGAAATATACCTCATGAACGGTATGAATGTAGTTGGTGACCTGTTTGGCAGTGGAAAGATGTTCCTGCCACAGGTAGTTAAATCAGCCCGGGTGATGAAGAAAGCAGTTGCTTATTTATTGCCTTACATAGAAGCGGCAAAAGAAGTTGGCGATAAAGAAGGAGCGGGAAAAATATTAATGGCAACAGTAAAAGGAGATGTGCACGATATAGGTAAAAATATAGTAGGTGTAGTATTAGCTTGCAACAATTACGAAATAGTTGATTTAGGCGTAATGGTACCTCCTGAGAAAATAATAAAAGCTGCCATAGATGAAAAAGTAGATATTATCGGGTTAAGCGGACTCATAACACCGTCTCTTGATGAAATGGTATATATGGCAAAAGAACTGGAAAAGTTAAATATGGATATTCCGCTGATGATAGGCGGAGCAACAACCTCCAGGGCTCATACAGCCGTAAAAATTGCGCCGCATTATTCTAAAACAGTGGTACACGTGAATGATGCATCCAGGGCAGTAGCTGTAGCAGATAACCTTATCAATGAAAAGGTAAAGGATGAATACTCGGTTAAAATAAGGGCCGAATATGATAAGCTTCGTGAAGATTTTTTAAACAGGTCAAGAGAGAAAAACTTTTTGTCTATAGAAGATGCCAGGAAGAATAAAATACAATTGGACTGGGAAAATTATCAACCAAAAACCCCTAATTTTATCGGGGTCAAAAAGATTCAGGTAAATATAGAGGAACTCCTTGATTATGTAGATTGGACTCCTTTTTTCCGTTCGTGGGAATTACACGGAAAATATCCGGCTATTTTAACCGATGAATTGGTTGGAAAAGAAGCAACTTCTCTCTTTAACGATGCAAAGGAAATGCTTCAGAAAATCATTGATGAAAAATGGTTGCGGGCAGAAGGTATAATGGGTATTTTTCCGGCTAACCAGGTAAATGATGATGATATTGAAGTAACCGATGAAAAGGGAAACACTTTGGCTACTTTCTTAACCCTGAGACAACAGTCTCAAAAAACAAAAGGAGCTCCTAACATAGCATTGGCTGATTTTATTGTACCCAAGGAAAGTAATAAGCAGGATTACATTGGTGCTTTTTGTGTGACCACAGGCTTTGGAGTAGATGAAATTGCAGCTAAATATCATAAAGAACTGGATGATTATAATTCGATCATGATAAAAGCCCTGGCAGACAGGCTTGCTGAAGCATTTGCAGAATATCTTCATTTAAAGGTCCGTAAAGAGTATTGGGGTTATGACAATGAAGAAAATTTAACCAATGAAGAACTGATTAAGGAGAATTATAAAGGAATCCGGCCTGCACCCGGATATCCGGCTTGTCCCGATCATTTGGAGAAGCATACCATCTGGGAACTTTTAAATGTAGAAGAAGAAATTGGTGTAAAACTTACAGACAGTTTAGCCATGTGGCCGGCATCATCAGTATCAGGATATTATTTTGCAAATCCTGAGAGTAAATATTTCGGACTTGGAAAAATTAAGGAAGACCAGGTAGCAGATTACGCCAAAAGAAAAAATATTGATATAGATTTAGCTAAAAAGTGGTTAAGCCCCAATATAGCAGATTAAGTATTTGTGAATATGAGTAAAAAATATATTGAATTAAATTTGGGAAGCCATATCATTGTTCATGGTTTTAATGATATGAATACAGAAATTACGCAAGAAGTAAAAGTAACAGGCTTTTCAAAAAAAATTGTAGCCGTATCCAGAATCAAATCAGTTAGTGAGAAATACATTTTAACAGATTATGCAGATGGAAGATGGATATATTGGGAGTATGAAGAAGATTATGAGGAATTAAAAAAGAGATTAATTTAAAATTAAATTTTCCCCTATAGGGGGGGCGGGTAAGACCTATGAAAGTAACAGAACATTTAGAAAAAGCAAACGGAAAAACCTTATTCTCATTTGAAATTATTCCACCGCAAAAAGGAAAAAATATTCAGGAACTCTATGATAACATAGATCCTTTAATGGAGTTTAATCCACCCTTTATAGATGTAACCACCTCAAGAGAGGAGTATATTTATATTGATAAAGAGGGGCTTTATGACCGCAAAATTACCAGGATGAGGCCGGGAACTGTAGGTATTTGTGCCGCCATAAAACATAAATACAATGTAGATACAATTCCACATGTATTATGCGGAGGCTTTACCAAAGAAGAAACAGAGTACATGCTGGTAGATTGTCATTACCTCGGAATTGAAAATCTAATGGCTTTACGTGGTGATGCAATGAAACACCAACGCTACTTTGAGCCTACCGATGGAGGACATTGCTATGCGAATGAATTGGTGTCACAAATGAGTAATCTTCGCAATGGTAAATATCTCCATGAAACTATTGAGCAAGGCAATATAGATTTTTGCATAGGAGTAGCCGGATATCCTGAAAAACACCTGGAAGCACCATCACTTGAATTCGATTTAAAGAAGTTAAAAGATAAAATGGATGCTGGTGCCGATTATATTGTTACGCAAATGTTTTTTGATAACAGTAAGTTTTTTGAATTCGTAAGGAAAGTAAGGGAAGCAGGGATTACAGCACCGATAATTCCAGGTATAAAACCCATTGCTGTTAAAAGACACCTGCAATTATTGCCTCAGGTTTTTAAAATAGATTTACCTGAAGTACTGATAAACGAAGTTGAAAAATGTAAAAATAATGCAGAAGTCAGACAAGTGGGTATAGAATGGGCAATTCAACAATCAAAAGAATTAAAAGAGGCAGGAATTCCCGTTCTTCATTATTATTCCATGGGAAAATCTGATAATATCAAGGCAATAGCATCCGCTGTTTTTTAAAATGGCTTACATTTGCCTCTGTTAATTAACAATGAACCCGGTAGTTTTTAAAACTTGCCGGGTTTCAAAAAAACTAACCAATTAAGGTTAGTCTTATTAATTGTATGAGACTAGTATTTTTAACCCTTTTTCTACTTACCTCTTTTTGGTCGTTTGCACAAGACCAGGATAAAAAGAAAAATACCTCTTATTTAGACTTTAATTATTTTAAAGGAAATATAGCTCTTCATAATACTGATATTCAACATTTAATTACAGGCCATCCAGAAGGATTTATTATAGGGTGGAACAAAAAGACCTATGGACATAATGAATGGGAACAACTTTATAACTACCCTGATTATGGTATTTCTCTTAATTATCAGGACATGAAAAATGAGTATTTGGGAAAAACCTATGGTTTATATGGACACTATAATTTTTATTTCTTTAAACGAAATATGATGTTGAGAATAGGACAAGGGTTTGCATATACTACCAATCCTTATCACAAAGAAGAAAATTTCAGAAATATAGCCTTTGGCAGCAGTATATTAAGCAGCACATATTTAATCCTTAATTATAAAAAAGAAAATATTTTTAATCGCTTCGGTTTACAGGCAGGTTTTACACTTGTACATTATTCCAATGCGAATGTAAAAGCACCCAATACAAGTACAAACACCCTTGCCTTAAATCTCGGTATTAATTATAGTTTAGATGAAGAACAGCCTGATTATATCCACTCTCTAGTGAAAGAAAAATTTACAGAGCCGGTAAGGTTTAATTTTGTGTTCAGGACCGGGATTAATGAAAGTGATATTATTGATAGCGGACAATATGCTTTTTATGTTTTTTCAGCCTATGCAGACAAAAGGATCAGTAAAAAGAGTGCATTTCAAATTGGAACAGATGTGTTTTATTCCAATTTTTTAAAAGAATATATAAAATATAAAAGTATATCTTACCCTGAAGAAAATATTACAGGCAATGAGGATTACAAGCGGGTAGGTATTTTTGCAGGACATGAATTGTTTGTAAATAAATTTACAATACTTTTTCAATATGGTTATTATGTACATTACCCTGTAGAATTTGAAGGAAGGACATATTTAAGGGCAGGATTACAATATTATTTTAATAATAATATTTTTAGTGCTTTAACACTCAAATCGCACGGGGCAAAAGCAGAAGCTGTAGAATTCGGAATAGGATATAGATTATAATGAAGAAACTACTATACATACTTACAGTTCTCATCATTTTTGCTTGCGATAGCGAAGATGCAAATGATTGCTGGCAAAAAAGCGGGGATATCATTAATCGGGAAGTTGAAACTGAACCGTTTACTAAAATTTTGGTAAATGAAAATATAGAAATGATTTTAAAAGAAGGCCCGGAACAAAAAATAGTAGTGGAAACAGGCGAAAATCTTTTAAATGACATTGTCGTAGAAGTCATAGAAGGTGAGCTTATACTAACAAATAATAATTCCTGTAACTATGTGAGGGATTATACCAGTACAAAAATATATGTAACTGCTCCTAATATTACAGAAATCAGGAGTTCTACCCAATTTGATATTAGCTCAGACGGGGTTTTGACCTATCCGGATCTAATCATTTATTCAGAAGACTTCAGAGAAGCATATCAAACCACCGGTAATTTTTATTTGGAGATACATAACGAATCATTCAGGTTGGTTTTTAATAATCTATCCAATTGTTTTATTTCCGGAACTACAAACAACCTGAATATTAATTTTGCTGCAGGGAACAGCAGGTTCGAAGGAGAAAATCTCTTAGCCGGAAACATTAATGTATATCACCGTGGGTCTAATGACATTATTGTACATCCTGTAGAAAGCATTACCGGAAATCTTTACGGAACAGGAGACCTGATTTTAGTAAATCAACCTGAAACAGTAGAAGTAGAACAGCACTATAAAGGCAAAATTATTTACCAAAATTAAGGACGGATCAAAAATCTTATTATTTAATTTACTGAATTTCACTGAATACAGTGTGTAAGAAAAGGTATGTCTTCGATACTTTTGTTATAGAAAAAATAGGAACAAATTTTACTGCAAATCCTACATACACAAAAATTATAAAATGAAAAACGTAATTATAATATGTATTTTTTTCTTAGGTATTACTTCTTGTAAAGGAGTAGCCAAAACGTTGACTCAAAAAGAAATACTCATAACAATTTTAACAAGTAACCCTCGTAATAATTTAGGTTGGGATGTTAATGCAGATGTCAGCACTTGGAGGGGCGTTGTTTTGAATAATAATGGAGATGTTATTGACTTAGATTTAAGTTATAGCCGATTAATAAGTCTCCCTAAAGAAATAGGGCAGCTGACCAACTTAATTATATTAAATTTAGATTCTAACCAATTAACCAGTCTCCCTAAAGAAATAGGACAGTTAACCAATTTAAATGAACTAGATTTAAGTTATAACCGATTAACAATTTTCCCTAAAGAAATAGGACAGCTGACTAGCTTAACTAAGTTAGATTTACATGGTAACGAATTAACAATTCTCCCTAAAGAAATAGGACAGCTAACCAAGTTAAATAGGCTAGATTTAAGTTCTAACCAATTAACAAGGCTCCCTACAGAAATAGGGCAACTTATTAATTTAAATGACTTGGGTTTAAGTGGTAACCGATTAACAATTCTCCCTAAAGAAATAGGACAACTGACCAAGTTATATAGTTTACATATATCTGGTAACCAATTAACAACTATTCCTCAAGAAGTGTGTGATTTAAAGATTTATTCTCTTGATTTAGGTTCTGGCGTAACATGTGAGTAAATAATCCTACATAAATAAAACTATATAAATCAAATAATTATATAATGAAAAGCGCATTTATAATATGTATTCTTTTCTTAGGCATTATTTCTTGTAAAGGAATAACCAAAACGTTGACTCAAAAAGAAATACTCATAACAATTTTAACAAGTAATCCTGATAGTTATTTAGGTTGGGATGTGAATGCAGATGTCAGCAAATGGAGAGGAGTTGTTTTGAATAATAATGGAGATGTTATTGAGTTAAGTTTACGACACAAGGGATTAACAAATCTCCCTAAAGAAATAGGACAGCTGACCAACTTATCTGAGTTATCTTTAAATAATAACCAATTAACAAGTATTCCAAAAGAAGTTTGTGATTTAAAGATCCGATTTCTTGATTTAGGTTCTGGCGTAACATGTGAGTAGATAATCCTATACAAACAAAAATTCTATAAATGACTTTATAATGAAAAACGTATTTATAATATGTGTTTTTTTCTTAGGCATTATTTCTTGTAAAGGAATAACCAAAACGTTGACTCAAAAAGA
>CALGUD010000010.1 GCA_937901915.1 uncultured Flavobacteriaceae bacterium | reverse complement strand
CTGTCCCAACTGCTCTAGATCATAAGTATATTGTAATTCTATAACTTGACGAGGGTCTTTATCCAACATATACATCAAACCTCCACTATATTTAACAATGTCATCTGTAAAACCATAGGCCATATAACCATTGAACATTATTTTGGTACTGAAATTGTTGCTGGTTCTGCCCCCAAACCTAATTCGATGACCTTCTTGTTCATTGTAACTATAAAGTTTGTAATAAGGTCCGATTTCAAAATTTCCCACTTCTTTGTAGCCTGTAAAAAACAATTGGATCATATCCACAAAACTTCTAAAAGCAGGAACCTAAGTCCATCACAAAATAAAGTAGATTTAATTGTAGCTATATCGGTGTTAGTTGACAAACAACGTATACCGAAAGAATGAATAATGTAGTGAAAATTGATATTACAACTATAACGTGTTACTACTTAACTGAAATTACTCTATTCGCCATTTTTTTGTTTCTTCAAATACATGGGTTAAAATGGTTTTATCTTCTTCAGAAAACTCAACATTTCTACGTCCCATCATGGCTCTGGCAGTTTCATAAGCTTTATTTATATTATAGGTAGTAAATCCGGCCGCTCCTCCCCAATTAAAGCTTGGTATAAAATTTCTTGGAAAACCACTACCAAAAATATTAGCGCTTACACCTACTACAGTACCTGTATTAAACATTGTATTAATTCCACATTTACTATGGTCGCCCATCATAAGTCCACAAAACTGTAATCCTGTATGGGCAAAATTCTCAGTTTCATAACTCCATAAACGAACGGGAGCATAATTGTTTTTTAAATTTGAATTATTGGTGTCTGCGCCAAGGTTACACCATTCCCCTAATACAGAGTTTCCTAAAAATCCGTCATGACCTTTATTGGAGTATGCAAATAAGACAGAATTACTCACCTCTCCCCCTACTTTGCAATGCGGTCCAATAGTAGTAGGCCCGTAAATTTTGGCTCCTAATTTAATTGCAGCATGTTCGCAAAGTGCCAGACCTCCTCTTATTATACTTCCCTCCATTATTTCAGAGTCTTTTCCTATATAAATAGGCCCTGTAGATGCATTTAAGGTACAAAACTCAACTTTTGCGCCTTCTTCAATAAAAATATTTTCAGGAGAAATTACATTATTACTTGGCGGAATAGGTTCACTTGTCCTGCCTTCGGTCAATAACTTAAAGTCAGCTTCGAGTGCCTCACCATTTTTTGAAAAAATATCCCAGGTATGCTCTACCCGAGTTACCTTATTCTTAAATTCAATCGCTTCATATTTACTAAAATCTACATTCTCCTGGGTATTCTCTGTAAAAAAAGCGATGATTTCATCACCGCTAAAAACTGCCTGATTATGTTTGAGTCTTTGTACTATATCCACTAATTCCTGACTTGGTAAAAAGGAAGCATTAATTAAAACATTTTCTTCCATTTCCACCATCGGGAATTTTCCCGAAAGATAATCTTCAGTAATAGTGGTGGTGGTTGAACTTAAATATTTTTCCCATTTTTCACGAATGGTTAAAATACCTATGCGTATATCCGCAACCGGCCTTGTATATGTAAAAGGCAAAAGTGCTTTTCTAACCGTACCGTCAAAAAGTATATAATTCATAATGTAAATTTAGTGAAAAGGATAAATTAAATGAATCTATTTAATAATTAACCACATTATATTATAATATAAAAATCCCCAGGAGAATACCCGGGGGATTTATTCGATAAGATTTTATAAGCTATTAAAGAACTTTGGCATTCTTTACCTGTTCATTTGTAATTGCAATGTCAATAACTTCACCCATTTCTTTCACATAGTGAAATGTAAGTCCGGTTAGGTAATCTTTCTTAATTTCTTCAATATCCCTTTTATTATCCTCACAAAGAATGATCTCCTTTATTTTTGCTCTTTTTGCAGCGAGAATTTTTTCTTTTATACCTCCAACAGGCAATACTTTACCACGTAATGTTATTTCACCTGTCATAGCGATACTTTTCTTCACTTTTCTTTGGGTAAATAAAGAAACTAGTGAAGTAAGCATTGTTATACCTGCACTGGGCCCATCTTTTGGAGTTGCCCCTTCGGGCACATGAATATGTACATTATACTTCTCAAACACTTCCGGGTCTATATTCAGTTTCTCTGCATTAGACTTTATATATTCTAATGCTATCGTGGCAGATTCTTTCATAACCTTACCTAAATTTCCGGTAATGTTCATGGTTCCTTTACCCTTTGACAAAGTAGACTCAATAAATAATATATCGCCTCCAACGCGTGTCCATGCCAACCCTGTTACAACGCCTGCTACATCATTATTCTCATATTTATCTCTTTCCAGGCGTGCCGGCCCAAGTACCTTTTCCACATCTTCAGAGCTTATTTTTATATGGTACTCTTCTTCCATTGCAATAGATTTGGCCGCATAACGAACCATTTTAGCAATTTGTTTTTCTAAACCACGAACACCCGATTCGCGTGTATACCCTTCTACTATTTTTTCCAACTCTTTCTTACCGATCTTAAGGTGAACTTTTGCTAATCCATGCTCGTTTAATTGTTTAGGAAGCAAATGCCTTTTGGCTATTTCAACTTTTTCTTCAATTGTATATCCTGTAACATTAATAACTTCCATCCTGTCTAACAACGCAGGTTGAATAGTACTTAAATTATTTGCAGTGGCTATGAACATCACTTTAGACAGGTCATACCCCATTTCAAGAAAATTATCGTAAAAGTCATGATTCTGTTCCGGATCCAGTACCTCAAGCATTGCAGATGAAGGGTCTCCGGTATGACTTGATGAAAGTTTGTCAATTTCATCTAATATAAATACAGGATTGGACGTGCCGGCTTTTTTCACGGACTGTATAATTCTACCGGGCATAGCCCCTATATACGTTTTTCGATGTCCTCTTATTTCTGCTTCATCCCTTAGGCCTCCTAATGACATTCTTACATATTCCCTTCCTAATGCTTTAGCCACAGATTTACCTAATGAAGTTTTTCCCACTCCCGGAGGGCCATATAGGCATAAAATAGGTGACTTCATATCGTTCCTTAGCTTTAATACGGCCAGGTACTCAATAATCCTCTTTTTTACATCCTCTAACCCGTAGTGATCTTCATCGAGGATTTTTTCTGCCCTTTTCAGGTCAAATTTGTCTTTTGAAAATTTATTCCATGGTAAATCAAGAAATAAATCAAGATAATTTCGCTGTATGGAATATTCAGCAACTTGCGGATTCATACGTTGCATCTTAGCCAGCTCTTTATAAAAATGCTCAGAAACTTTAGTGCTCCATTTTTTATTTTTTGCACGCTCACGCATCTCATCTACTTCTTCTTCATAAGAAACCCCTCCCAGCTCTTCCTGAATGGTTTTCATTTGCTGATGAAGAAAGTATTCACGCTGTTGCTGGTCTATATCACTTCTAACCTTAGATTGAATATCATTCTTAAGTTCAAGCTTTTGCAATTCCACATTCATATGCCTTAATGTATTTAAGGCTCTTTCCCTTAGATTTTCATTTTCTAAAAGTTTCTGTTTTTCCTGAACATTCAGATTCATATTGGATGAAATGAAATTGATCAGGAAAGACGGACTTTGGATATTTTTAATAGCAAAAGATGCCTCAGAAGGAATGTTCGGGCTTTCTTTAATAATCTGCAAAGCCAGGTCTTTAATAGATTCAATAATTGTATTGAATTCTTGATTTTCTATCTCGGGTTTTAATTCGCCTACATCTTTTACAGTAGCCTTAAAATATGGGTCACTGCTAATAATTTCTTCTATTTCAAAACGTTTTTTTCCCTGAATGATCACTGTGGTGTTACCATCCGGCATTTGTAAAACCCTTAAAATTCTCGCTACAGTCCCTACCTTGTTAAGATCTTTAGCCTCAGGGGACTCAATAGATTCATCCTTCTGAGAAACCACACCAATTACTTTACTCCCATTATTGGCGTCTTTTATAAGTTTAATAGATTTGTCCCTTCCTGCAGTTATAGGTATTACAACCCCGGGAAAAAGAACTGTATTCCTTAAAGGGAGGATCGATAAAGTATCGGGCAGTATCTCCTTGTTAATTTCTTCCTCATCTTCCGGAGTCATTAAAGGGATTAATTCCGCATCTTCATCTATATTTTGAAATGACAAATTGTCAATGTTTAAAAATTTAGTCTTGCTCATAATTTTTCTATAGCAGGTCATTCTGTCACACAGAATGTTTAAATTTCACCTATTCAATATTTAATTTAACCAATTAAGAATGTAAACTACACAAAATTACCAATTTACATTTAAATAATTCCACATATAAAGGCAATTGCTATGCCAAGAACAGTTTATGAGTCAAAATTTAAAGTTTTTGAACAAAAGTGATGAAAGAAGAGAAGATAAATTCATAACAGAGCGTTGAATCATACATAAAGAAGCATAAAAACTAATGCAAGGCGGTTAAAATACTTTCATTCCATCTTATTATCTTCACACATAAAAATTTATTTTCACAAACTGTAACAAATTGAACTCATTCATCTCTTTATATTAAACTAACAACTTTTTGAGCCACAAAAAATTAAATACTGACCAATTAATACAATTGTGTAAAGAAGGTAGCCAAAGTGCTCAACTAGAGATTTACAATCGTTATTACAAAGCTATGTATAACGTAGCCCTGCGAATTGTAAAAGACTCTTTTGAAGCCGAAGATGTGATGCAGGAATCGTTTTTAAACGCGTTTACGAAACTCAATTCATTCAGTGGCGAAGTTACCTTCGGAGCATGGCTTAAGCGAATTGTAATTAATAACAGTATTTATCATTACAGGAAACAACAAAAGAGGAATGAAATTCCTATGGAAAAAGTACTGAATAAGGTCGAAGATACCGATGGAGTTGTTCTTGACCATGAGTTTACAAACCTAAAGGCTCAAAAAGTGTTGGAAACCATGAAAATGCTGAAAGACAATTACAGAATTTCTTTGACCTTATATTTAATTGAAGGCTATGACCATGAAGAAATATGTGAAATAATGGATATAAGCTATGCCAATTGCAGAACAACCATATCCAGGGCAAAGGAGAGCCTGAGAAAAAAACTAATAGAAGGAAACTATGAATAAGAAGGACAAATTAGATGAATTATTTGACCGGCTAGAAGGCCAGTTTGATGTTGGAGAGCCAAATACAGGACATCAGGACCGCTTTTTACAAAAATTGAATGAAACAAAAGCTTCTCCCGGTAAATCCGGAAGCCGGTTGATCAGATGGTGGAAGCCCCTGTCGATTGCTGCATCAATAGTCTTTCTTTTAACTGTCGGATTAAATATTTCAAATGATTTAAACCGGAAAACAACCGCAGAAGTGCCGGAAGAAATTGAAAAAGCGCAGTTTTATTTTACTGCACTCATAAACAAAGAAATTGAGAAAATAAATGCCGAAGCAACTCCGGATACCAAAGAAGTTATTGAAGATGCTATGAAGCAAATAAAAAAACTGGAAGAGGATTATAAAACTCTTGAAAAATCCCTGGTAGCGGATGGCAACACAAAGCAATTATTACATGCCATGATTACAAACTTCCAGATCAGGATTAGTCTTCTTGAAGATGTATTGGAACAAATTGAAAATGTAAAACAATTAAAGCAAACAGAATATGAAAACATTGCTATTTAAATTTATATGTATACTCTTTTTAATACCTGTTTTAGTAACAGCAAATAATCCCGGATGGAAGGGCAGATATACAAAAGAGAAAAAAATAAATAAGGAGTTTAAAGTAAATTCCGATGCCCTGTTAAAGATCAATAACAGTTACGGTAACTTATATGTTACATCGTGGAACGAAAACAGGGTAGTCATTGAAGTTCACATAAAAACAAATGGAAATAATGAGGATAAGGTTCAGAAAAAACTGAATGAGATCCAGGTAGAGTTTAGTGCTTCATCTTCTATGGTATCTGCAACGACACTCTTTGAAGACAACAAATGGGGTTGGAGTTGGGGAAACAGCAGTAATGTGAGTATGGAAATTAATTATACTGTGAAAGTTCCGGTTAACAACAGTGTGGATTTTAATAACGATTATGGTACAATTAACCTGAATAAAATAAACGGAAATGCCAATATTAGCTGTGATTACGGAAAATTGCATGTAGGTGAGCTTAATGGCAATAACAACAGGCTTTCATTTGACTATACTTCTAACTCCACTATTGGTTTTATAAAGAATGGGGTAATCAATGCTGACTATTCAGGTTACGAAATTGAAAACGCAGGAAATTTGCAAATCAGTGCCGACTATACTACTTCTAAAATTATAAACGCAGGAAATGTAAAATATTCATGTGATTATGGGAGCATTTCTATTGAAAACGCTAAAAATATAGAAGGTATCGGAGATTATTTAACTACAAAATTTGGTGTAATACATGGGAATGTAAGTATACGTTCGGATTATGGTTCTATTAAAATTGACAAATTGGCTTCTGATGCGGGAAATGTTGATATCCATACCGATTATACCGGTATTAAAATAGGATATGACAGTGATTATCACTTTAATTTTAATTTTAAACTTGAGTACGCCGGCCTCAGTGGCGGAGAGGGTTTCGAATACAAAATTAAAAGAGAAAGTAGTAATGATAAATACTATGAAGGGTATTACGGAAGTACCGGTAAAAACAAAATAACAATTAGTGCCGATTATGGCAGTGTTTCATTCAATAAAAATTAAATAAATTCATCATGAAAAAAACAACAGTATTAATTTTTGGTTTCTTATTAGCTATTACTTCTGTAAACGCACAATGGTGGGGAGGAAATAAGATAAAAGGTAATGGAAATGTAGTTACTGATGAGCGGAAAACATCAGATTATGACCAGATAAATGTTGCGGGGTCTTTAGATGTAGAATTATTTTCAGGTTCTGAAGGTAATATTACCGTAAAAGCCGAAGAAAACCTTTTGGAATTTATCATAACCGAAGTAAAAGGTAATCGTTTGGTAATTAAAGTTAAGGATGGCCATTCACTAAGTCCCAGTATTCACAATTCTATTCTTATTACCGTGCCCTTTAAGGATATTGAGCTGGTATCACTTGCGGGTTCCGGTGATGTATACACACGGCCAAACAATATTATTAAAGCTTCCAGCCTTAAAACCAGCCTTGCTGGTTCCGGGGATGTAAAGCTTGAAATAGACGCGGAAGAGGTTAAAGCAAGCGTATCCGGATCCGGAGATGTAAGTTTAATGGGTGGAGCAACAAAACTAACCTGTAGTGTGGCCGGTTCCGGCGATATCCATGCTTATGAACTGAAAACCAAAGACGTTGAGGCATCTGTGACAGGTTCAGGCGATATAAAAATATATTGTGATGGTGTTCTAACAGCTAAAGTTACCGGCTCCGGTGATATAAAATACAAAGGAAACCCAACCAAGGAAGAAAGTAAGACTGTGGGCTCCGGAAGTGTGAGTAAAGGATAACTCTATATATCTGTTCTCATTACGAATGTCATTTCTACTGCTAAAGGCAGATCAGAAATGACATTCTTATTATGTAAGCCTCACTTTGCTTTTAGGAACCCTGAACAAAAGTCCTATTCCTATTAAAAAGAAAACCCCTAAAAATAGAACAGAATTACGCATACTACCCGTAACCTGGGCAACAAACCCATAAAGGAACATACCTATCACAATCCCTATTTTTTCAGACACATCATAAAAACTAAAAAAAGAGGTAGTATCCTCTGTTTCCGGTAAAAATTTAGCATAGGTTGACCGGGACAAGGCCTGGATACCCCCCATAACCAAACCTACACAACTTGCTACAACATAAAAATGTATCGGTGTAACAACGAAGTAAGCGAAACAGCATACCAGGAACCAAAAAATATTAATAACTATCAACGTTTTAATATTGCCAAATTTTTCAGAAGCTTTAGAAGTTAAAGTAGCACCTATTACAGCAACAAGCTGTATGAGTAATATACTAATGATAAGGCCGGTAGTACGCTCACTGTCACTCGACCAGGCTAATTCCCCTTCAGCAAAATATGTAGCCGCTATCATGACTGTTTGCACTCCCATGCTGTAGACAAAAAAAGCCATCAGGTAAGACTTCAATACCGGAGAATCCCCCAAACGGTTCCAAACACTTCGGAGTTCCCTGAACCCATTAAATAAAAGCTTTCTTGTTACTTTTTTGCCCTTGTTATGTCCTTTAGGTAAATAATAAAAAGTGTACTGGCTAAAACCCATCCACCATACCCCAACCAGGATAAAAGACAACCTGGTAGGGAGTCCCGCACCGTCAAAACCAAACCACTCATACTTCATGATCATCATCAAAATAAAAACCAGTAATAATACACTGCCTATATATCCCCAAGAATAACCTTTGGCACTGATAGCATCGTGCTGTTCGGGAAATGCGATATCCGGCAAGTAGGAATTATAGAAGACAAGGCTTGCCCAAAAACCTATTAAACCAAAAAAATAACAAAGCAGCCCAAAATAAATATTTTCCAAAGAAAACCAGTACAAACCTATACAGCTTAAAGCACCCAGGTAGCAAAAAAACTTAAGGAATACTTTTTTATTACCCATATAATCGGCAATTCCGGATAGTATGGGAGACATAATAGAAACTAAAAGGAAAGCTGCTGCTGTAACATAGCTTATTAGTGGTGCCCTTTCAATAAGTCCTCCAAATACATGGACTTTTTCTATACCCGCTTCACGAAAAAGTGCCCCGTAAAACAAGGGAAAAACAGCTGATGCTATCACAAGGCTGTAAACAGAATTTGCCCAATCATAAAATGCCCAGGCATTCAGGAGCTTTTTACTCCCTTTTTCAAGTGGTGTCATATCCTAAATTAAAAATGCTACCCATTTTGGGTAGCACCGAATATATAAATTTATTTTAAAACAGAGGTTAAAAAATCTTTACTTGAAAGAAGTGACTCCAAATTTTGCAGCTTCCTGTTTCGCTACCGGGGCCAATTCCCTCAGGTTTTTTATCCTGGTATCATTGGAAGGGTGTGTGCTTAAAAATTCAGGTGGTGCACCACCTCCGGATTTTGCTTTCATGCGTTCCCATAATTTAGCAGCCTCATCAGGATTATAACCCGCAACAGCCATAATTATTAATCCAATTTTATCAGCTTCAGTTTCATGGCTTCGGCTAAAAGGTAACATTACTCCTACAGTACTCCCTACTGCATACGCCTGGTTAAACAATTGCTGGTTTTCAGGATTGTCGGACAATACTACATTTCCGGCTACTGCCCCGGCCTGTTGTAAAGTAGCTGCACTCATACGCTGCGCTCCATGATTGGCCAATGCGTGGGCAACTTCATGTCCCATAACAACAGCCAAACCGGCGTCGTCCTGTGCAATTGGCAATAAACCGGTATAGACTACAATTTTACCTCCCGGCATACACCATGCATTTACTGCATCATCCTTTACAAGTTTATATTCCCATCTGTAGTCATTCAAATACCCTTCATATCCGTTGGCATTTAACCAACGTTCTGATGCAGCTGCAATACGCTTTCCGACACGATCAACAGATGCTGCCGCATCTGTTCCTGTCACTACCTTATTTTCATTCAAAAACTGGCTGTATTGCTCAAAAGCCATGGGAAATACCTGGCTATTTGGATAAAAATTCAAGTTTGATTCTCCTGTAAACGGATTTGTTTTACAGGCTAAAATCAAAAAGAAAAAAGAAAACAGAACTACATATTTTTTCATAATTTTATTATAATTACTTTTCTATAAAGCTACGAAAAGTTAAAATAATCTTTGATTATAATAATACTATTTTTAATCCTATAAAGTTAAATACTTTTATACAGATATAGAATTAAGTATCTTTATAAATTAAATTTAATTACTAATTTTTTAATCATGAAAAAAATACTTGCACTTATATTCTCCGTTTCTCTCCTATTTACGTCTTGTGAAGGTGATCAGGGGCCTCCGGGGCCTCCGGGATTAGATGGCGGGCTTATAGTAGGCCAGATGTTTGAAAGAACTGTAGACTTTACACCAGGTAATGACTTTAGAGTATTAATAGATATACCCGACCAAATTGAAATTCTCAAAACTGATATCGTAGTTATATACACATTAGTAGAAATTAATAATGGTGTAGATGTATGGGAGCCACTGCCGCAAACTTTATTTTTAGACGAAGGTATTTTACTTTATGCATTTGACTACACTCAATCGCGTGTTCATCTTTTTTTAGAGGGGGATGTAATACTGGATAATTTGTCAGCAGACCTTACACAGGGTATAACTTTCAGGATGATTGTGCTTCCGGCCGATGATGCTGAAAATATTAATTTAAATAACATGGAAAGTTTAATGGAAGCTGTACGACTTAAAGATGTAGAAGAGCTAAATTAAAACTTTTATGAAAAGGATATTGTTATTTGTTATATGTTCAATATTTATTAGTTGCAACAGCAACGCCCAAAAAAAGGAAAAAGAAAAATTTCCTGTTGAAAAAACAAATGAGGAATGGAAAGCCCAACTTACAGACATGGAGTATAAAGTACTTCGTAAACAGGCTACGGAGCGACCGGGAAATAATGAATACAATAAATTTTTTGAAGAAGGCATTTATACCTGCGGCGGCTGCGGTGTAGAATTATATGAATCTACATACAAATATGACAGCGGGTCCGGGTGGCCTGCTTTTGACCGCGGTATTGATAAAAACCTGGCCTTTGAAACAGACAGTTCCATAGGTATGGTAAGAACAGAGGTACACTGTGCCAATTGTGGCGGACACCTGGGGCATGTATTCAATGATGGCCCTTCACAAACTACAGGAAAAAGGCATTGTATTAATTCTGTTTCACTGGATTTTATCCCTGCAGAAAATGAGTAATAAAAAATATAGTATAGAAAAAACGGAGCAGGAATGGGAAGAACAGCTTTCGCCCGAAGAATATAAAATATTAAGGCAAAAAGGCACCGAATTCCCCCATACCGGAAAATATAACCTTCATTTTGATGAAGGTGTTTATAAATGTAAAGGTTGCGGACACGTACTTTTTGAAAGTGAAAGTAAATTTAAAAGCAACTGCGGCTGGCCTTCGTTTGACAATGCCATTGATGGCACTATAGAATATGTAAAGGATACCACCCACCGCATGGTGCGTACCGAAATTCTTTGTGCAAATTGCGGCGGACATTTAGGCCACGTTTTTGATGACGGCCCTACGGAAACCGGGGTGAGGTTTTGCGTGAATTCGGCCAGTATAGACTTCGATAAAAATGAATAAGAATTACCTTGAAAGTGTTATAAAACAGTTCCGGTATTATAAAATGCTGGCCGATAAAACCATACAGGTTTTAAGCAATGATGAAATTCACTGGCAAAGTGGCGAAGAAAACAATAGCGTTGCCATTCTCGTAAAGCACATGGCGGGCAATATGCTGAGCAGGTGGACAAATTTTCTTACCGAAGATGGTGAAAAAGAATGGCGTAACCGGGATGCTGAGTTTGAAGACACCTACAACACAAAAGAAGAAATGGTTGCCCATTGGGAAGAAGGCTGGCACTGCTTACTTAACACATTAAACTCCTTGGAACCCGAAGACCTGGAAAGGATTATTTATATACGAAACGAGGGACATACCGTTTTAGAAGCCATAAACCGGCAATTGGCACATTACCCTTATCACGTAGGACAAATAGTGTATATAGGAAAGCTTTTAAAAGGCGAGAACTGGGAATCTTTGTCCATTGCCAAAGGAAAATCTACCACCTACAACTCGGAAAAGTTCAGCAAGAAAAAAGAACGGAGGCATTTTACTGATGATTTATAATTTAT
Organism: uncultured Flavobacteriaceae bacterium; assembly: GCA_937901915.1. Lineage (GTDB taxonomy): Bacteria > Bacteroidota > Bacteroidia > Flavobacteriales > Flavobacteriaceae > Abyssalbus. The sequence goes on along the minus strand of CALGUD010000010.1, from coordinate 43,318 downwards.
AATTTTGTTTAATATAATTTATTTTTAATTAAACAAATTGTAATTTTACAGAAAAAATGTCGCTTTATCAAATACATACTGTTCAGAAACTTCCCATATCTGTAGATAAAGCCTGGGGTTTTCTTTCTGATCCTGAAAATTTACAGATCATTACTCCTGCACATATGAGATTTAGTATTGTTTGTGGAGCAGATAGACGTATGTACCCCGGACAAATAATACAATATACCGTAAAACCTTTTCCCTTCCTTAAAATTAAATGGGTGAGCGAAATAACGCATGTTCAAAATAAGGAGTACTTTGTAGACGAACAACGATTTGGCCCGTATTCGCTATGGCACCACAAGCATTTTATAACACCGGTAGAAGGCGGAGTGCTCATGGAAGACATTGTAGATTATAAACTCCCGTTTGGGTTTCTCGGCAAAATTATGCATACTTTAATAGTTAAAAATCAACTTAAAGCAATTTTTGACTACCGGGAGAAAAAGCTGATAGAAATTTTTGGCCACTTTTAGGCATAAAACATAACTAAAATGAAAGGTTCCAAAGATAAATTTTCTTCCCAGTCCGGTACATATAAAAAATTCAGACCTACATATCCTGCCGAATTGTACGATGTTATTCTTAGCACCGTGAAATCCAGGAATGAGTGCTGGGATTGCGGCACCGGCAACGGGCAGGTAGCAGTAGAGTTAGCTAAGCATTTTAAAAAAGTATATGCCACAGATTTAAGCCAAAAGCAAATTGATAATGCTGAAAAGAGAGAAAATATTGTTTACTCCGTTGGTACCGCAGAAAAAACTGATTTTGAGGACAATAAATTTGACCTTATAACCGTAGCACAGGCAGCACATTGGTTTAACATGGAGGCTTTTAATGCAGAAATGCGAAGAGTCTCTAAAAACGGTGGAATTGTTTGTGTGTGGGGTTATGGACTGCTTCGAATAAGTGATCCAATAAACAAATTAATTGATAAATTCTACAATGACATTATAGGCCCATACTGGGATCCGGAACGCCGGCATATTGAAAATGAATATAACTCGCTCAATTTTGATTTTAACGAAATGGATACACCCAAAAACCTTTTTATTAAAACACGATGGACACTACAGGAATTTGAAGGTTATTTAAACTCATGGTCCAGTGTACAGAACTACAAAGAACTAAAAAAAGAGAACCCGGTAGCATGGATGGTGAAAAATTTGGAGAACCTCTGGGATAAAAATATACAAAGAGAAGTACGGTTCCCCATTTTCATGAAGATGGGGATTGTGCGTAAATAGAAAAATATGCTACTAATTCACTAATCCGTTTTTAAACTAATGGAAAAAAATAGAGTAAATATTTTCTGGTTTCGGCGTGATTTAAGGCTTGGGGACAATAAAGGGTTATCAGAAGCCCTAAAAGCAGGTTACCCGGTCCTCCCCCTCTTTATTTTTGACGAAAACATACTCAAAAAACTTGTTGACAATGATGCAAGGGTCACATTTATTTATGATACGCTGCAAAATTTAAACTCTGAACTTAATAAACACAATAGCTCATTGGCCGTTTATTATGGGGATCCGGTTAAAGTATTTAAACGGCTTACAGAAAATTTTCAGGTTTCTTCAGTTTTTACAAATCACGATTATGAACCCTATGCCAGGCAGCGTGATAAAACAATAAAAAGTTTTCTTACTGAGAAAAATATTGAATTCTACACTTATAAAGACCCGGTTATTTTTGAAAAAGATGAAGTAGTAAAAGACGATAGCAAGCCATACCTTGTCTATACTCCTTACATGCGAAAATGGAAAGAAAATTTTAAGAAAATTGAAAACCATATCCACAACACCACTGCATATTCAGACAATTTCATAAAAAACACGAATCTTCCCTTTCCCGGTTTAAATGATATTGGGTTTACAAGGTCCCTTACAGTAGTACCTGATTACAATGTATCCTCAAGTTTAATCAGTAATTATGAAACAACCCGTAACTATCCTGCTTTAGAAGGCACATCCCGCCTAGGAGTACATTTGAGGTTTGGAACAGTCAGCATACGGGAAATGATAAAAAGAGCTGTAGCCGAAAAGAATGAAACTTTTTGGAATGAATTGATCTGGAGGGAATTTTTTATGCAAATTTTGTGGCGCTTTCCACAAACAGTCCATAAAAGTTTTAAGGAGAAGTATGACCGGATAGAATGGCGTAATAATGAAGAAGAATTTAAAAAGTGGTGTGATGGTAAAACCGGGTATCCGCTGGTTGATGCCGGAATGCGGCAACTAAATAAAACCGGGTATATGCATAACAGGGTGCGTATGGTTACAGGCAGTTTTCTTTGTAAACATTTATTGGTAGACTGGCGTTGGGGCGAAGCATATTTTGCCGAAAAACTTTTGGATTATGAAATGTCCAGCAACATAGGCAACTGGCAATGGGTAGCCGGCTGTGGTGTAGATGCCGCTCCCTATTTCAGGATTTTCAATCCGGCTATCCAGTTAAAAAAATTTGATAAAGACTTAACCTATGTTCATACCTGGATTGAAGATTTTAATGAACTCACCTACCCCAATCCAATAGTGGAACACAAAACGGCCAGGGAACGGTGCCTGGAAGTGTATGGGAAAGCGTTGGAATGACGTAAAAGAAATGAATTGAATGGTGGCTGAGGCTATCAAAGCCACCTTAACCAACAAACTAAGTTAAAAATAACCAAAAAGTACTTCTTTACGTACTTTTTAATATCTTTACGTTATGGAAACAGTAAACTATTCAGACTTTCGTTCAAATCTAAAGCATTGGCTCGATAAAGTAGTTAATGATGTTAGTGATATCATTATCAAGCGTAAAAACGGCAAAGACCTTGTGTTAATATCATTGGATGAATACAACTCATTGAAGGAAACTACATATTTGCTAACAGGAAAAAACAGGGATATTTTATTAAACTCTATCAAAGAACTGGAAGCCGGTAAAGGAGTTCAAAAAGATTTAATTGAATAATGAAGTTAACCTGGTCTGCTTCTTCATGGGAAGATTATTTGTATTGGCAAAAAGTCGATAAGAAGATTGCAAAACGTATTAATGAACTCATTAAAAGTTGTATGCGGACACCTTTTGAAGGCATAGGAAAACCCGAAGTTTTAAAAGGCGATTTACAAGGCTATTGGTCTAGGCGAATAACATCAGAACATCGATTGGTTTACAAATACGAAGATGGAAAAATATTGATAGCAGCTTGTCGTTATCATTACGGAAAATAAAAAGACAAGAATTACAAGAAAGAATCAAAACCTATTAACCAATAACAATTAACTTAATAACTTTAAAAGGTGGTTGAGGCTCTCGAAGCCACACTTATGCCAAAAAAAAACACCTACAATAAAGTAGGTGCTTTTTATATAATTCTGAAATTTTAACTATTTAGTTGTGGCAGGAGCATTAAGCTTGTTAGACATTTCCATAGAAATGGCCGATTTTTCAATTTTAAGTTTTCCCGACATTGTTTCAATGATACATGTATTGTCTGCATCATTAATGTCAACAACTTTGGCATGTACACCACTTCTTGTAATAACCTTGGTTCCCTTTTTTAATTCCTGGGCAAATTTCTTTTCTTGTTTTTGCTTTTTAATCTGCGGCCTGATCATGAAAAAATACATGATGGCAAAAATCAGTATAAAAGGGGCAAATTGGTTTAATCCTTCCATTTAAAAATATTAATTAGTTGGTGCTGTTGAAGCCTGATCAGCTTCCACAAAAGCTTTGATTGTTAAATTTTCAGTTCCTTTTTCAGTATTAGCAGTTACCGTAACTGTTTTGGTAACCTGATTTTGACCACTACCATTAAACTTAACCAGTAAACTGCTTGTTTCTCCCGGTGCTATAGGTGTGTTTTTAGGATATTCAGGAACGGTACATCCGCAGCTACTTGCAGCATTTGTAATGATCAACGGGGCATTTCCTGTATTGGTAAATTCAAAAACTTCTTCTACGTTCGTACCTTTTTTTATTGTTCCAAAATCGTGTTCAGTTTTAGCAAAGCTCATAACAGGGTAGTTCTGGGCAGCCTGGTCTCTTTCAGAAGCCTTTTCTACATTTTCAGCTTTAATTTTATCAGCTGCATTTTCCTCTTTTTTACATGAAACAAAGGAAATGAGCATGGCCGACACTAAAAATAAATATACTTTTCTCATCTTAGTTTGTTTTTTTTAATTAATTGTCCAAAAATAACAATTAATTTTTACATCAAACCTCTTCCTGATTTATTTAGCATTTTTTTGTTTTCGTAATCCTTTACTAACTTATCTAAAATACCATTTATAAAAATGCTGCTTTTAGGGGTGGAGTATTCCTTTGCTATTTCCAGGTATTCATTAATAGTAACCTTAACCGGTATGGAAGGGAAATTCAAAAATTCGCAGATAGCCATTTTTAATAAAATACTGTCAATCTCGGCTATACGCTCCGTATCCCAATTAGGGGTTTTACCTTCAATTTCATTCTGAAGTTTTTCATCATTTAATACTGTTTTTTTGAAAAGATCCCTGGCAAACTTTATATCGTCTTCATCCTTATACAATCTGGGTAAAAAATGATTTTGGTCTGAAGTAGCTTTAGCTTTCTTTAAAACTTTAAGAATAAGAGTGTTTACAAGGGGAAGATCATCTAACCACGTAAGGTTTTTGTCTTCAATATAATCATACAACTTCTCATTAGGGGCAATAATTTCCCTGTAAATATCCATTAAAATACCTTTATCTTCAGAAAATGATGAAACAGGCTTAGACATATAATTTAAGTAGAGTTTACTACTGTAAATCTCATCAAGGATAATTGTAACATATTCACTGTCAATATCCCAATGATTAAACTTTTTTCTTTTTAATTCTTCCTTGATAAGTGTATTGTCCCTAAGCATTAATAGCACTTTGTTGTTTACAAAGCTGGTATTAGGGTTTATTTCTTCGCTGGTAGCCAGGTATTTTTTTTTGGAGAGGGTTAACCTTTCTTCAGCTTTTTCCCTTATTTCAATAAGTAAACTTATGAGGATAAGGTATAAATTATACATATTGGAAATACTGAAGGATAAGAACTTATCTTCTTTATCAAGGTCAGTATTTTGGGATTGAAGCATTGCATATATGGATTGCATGGCTTTAACCCTGATATGTCTTCTTGTTAACATATTAAAAGAACTCACTTTAACTGGCAAAATTTATTTAATGCGCTGCAAAAATAACATTATTTTGAGAAAATGAATTGTTTTTATCTGTTATCTTTGCTTTTATACAAAGCCTAAATTCCCTCGCTGTTTTTAATGAAAGAGTTAAAATATTTAAACCGGTTCTTTAAAAAATATAAGTTTAAGCTTTTAATAGGTCTTATAATAACCATTATTGCCAGGGTTTTTTCGTTGGTATTACCTCCTTATATAAATAAATCCATTCAAGCTGTTGAAAATTCCTTTTTAGAAGGAGCTACAGACGGCTCGGCTTTACAATCCATATTACTTACATACATTGCAATTATAATTGGTGCTGCTTTATTATCGGCTTTTTTCACATTTTTAATGCGCCAAACCATAATTAATATATCAAGATATATTGAGCGCGACCTTAAAAATGAAATATTTAAACATTACCAATACCTTTCCCTGGATTTTTATAAAAAAAACAGGACAGGTGACCTCATGAACCGTATAAGTGAAGATGTAAGTCAGGTAAGAATGTATGCCGGCCCTGCTATAATGTACAGTGTGCAAACACTTACACTTTTTTTATGTGTGATACCCATTATGATATATAAATCGCCCTATATGGCAATGTACACGTTACTGCCCTTACCCATATTATCGTATTTGATTTATATAATAAGTAAAATTATACACCAGAGAAGTACCGTTGTTCAGGAATATTTATCTGTTTTATCTACGTTTACACAGGAAGTTTTTTCAGGCTTATCGGTTATAAAAGCTTATAGTCTTGAAAACAGGATGAATGTGGAGCTTCATGATTTGGCCATTGAAGGGAAAAACAAGAGTATGGATCTGGCTAAAGTTAACTCCTGGTTTTTTCCACTTATGATTTTATTAATTGGCCTGAGCAGCTTGCTGGCTGTTTATGCCGGGGGAAAACAATATATAGACGGAGAAATTGAATCTACGGGGCTTATTCTGGAGTTTATATTATATATTCTCATGCTTACATGGCCGGTTGCAACAGTAGGCTGGGTAACCTCTATTGTTCAAAGAGCCGAAGCATCACAAAAAAGAATAAATGAATTTTTAAGTATTGAACCTACCATTGTAAATCATGTTCCGGAACGTACACTTGTAAAAGGAGAAATTGAGTTTAAGAATGTTACCTTTACATATGATGATACTAATATCGTAGCGCTCAAAAATATTTCGTTTAAAGTGAATGAAGGCGAAACCGTTGCAATTATTGGAAAAACAGGATCCGGAAAATCAACCATTTTAGACTTGATTGCACGCCTTTATGATATTGATTCCGGTGAAATACTGATTGATGGTGTTAATATTACCAAATTGAATTTATATGATGTAAGGAGTGCTATCGGTGCTGTACCACAAGATGCTTTCCTTTTTTCGACTACTTTAGAAGATAATATCAAATTCGGAAAAGAAAATGCAACGGATGAAGAAATGATTGAGGCTGCAAAAACTGCTTCTGTTCACGAAAACATTTCCGGTTTTAATAAAAAATATAAAACTGTTTTAGGCGAAAGGGGAATCACATTAAGTGGGGGACAGCAACAAAGGGTTTCTATAGCAAGGGCTTTGATAAAAAATCCGCAAATTTACCTTTTTGACGATTGTTTGTCTGCCGTTGATACGGAGACAGAAGAGAAAATACTTACAAATTTACTCCGGGCTTCCCATAAAAAAACTACAATTATAGTAAGCCATAGAATATCTTCTGCAAAAAATGCAGATAAAATTTTGATCATAGATGAGGGTGAAATTATACAGCAAGGCTCTCATAATCAGCTAATAAGAGAAGATGGATACTATAAGGAATTGTATGCCAGCCAACTCTCTGAAAAAGAAAATTAAACATTTTTTTTGTTTAAAACCTTTTTTTTCACAAATTTGATTCTTTAATGAACCAAATATAGAGACCAAAGAAAAGATTATGAGTGAAAAAGATTTATTGGAGAAAGATGAAATTTTCTCTAAAGTTTTAAGAGCGGGAAGAAGAACTTATTTCTTTGACGTGAGAGCAACAAAAGCTGGTGATTACTATCTGACTATTACTGAAAGTAAAAAATTTACCCATGATGACGGGTCTTACCACTACAAAAAACACAAAATCTATCTTTACAAGGAAGATTTTGAAGCTTTTACTGAAATCCTTGAGGAAATGACAAACTATGTTATTGATGAAAAAGGACGTGAAGTAATATCCGAACGCCATCAGAAAGATTTTAAAAAGGAGTATGCTTCACAAGATGGTGAAGAACAAAAAGATGGGGATAAAAATGAGGATGAATCCACTGAATCATTTACCGACATCCGTTTTGAGGACATATAATTAAGTATTATCCTCAGAGAAGATCATGTAAAAGCTGTTAATTTTTTAGCAGCTTTTTTTTGTACATTTATTAATCTTTATTATGTACTGTACATTATGAAAATGTTTTCGATCTATATAGCAATAGCATTATTTACTACTGGCTGTAGTTCATCTGATAACTCTCCGAATGTTCCAAATCCTCCAAATCCGGTTGATGAAACTCTTTATTTTCCTCCCTTAAGCGGTAGTGAATGGGAAGCCTTGCCTGCTGAAGACCTGAATTGGGATGTAGACGCATTGAACGATCTTCTGACATTTGTAGAAGAAAAAAATTCAGAATCGTTTATTGTATTGAAAAATGGCAAAATAGTTATTGAATGGTATGGAAACGGCGCTGATGCATCTTCTAATCATAGTTGGAATTCTGCCAGTAAAACACTTGCTGCCTTTACCATTGGTATTGCACAACAGGAAGGTTTATTAAATATTACTGATAGTTCTAAAGATTATTTAGGTGATGGTTGGAGTGCTCTCACCACTGAGCAGGAAAATAATATAACTATACGTCATCATTTAACCATGACTACAGGGATTGATTACCATGAAAATGATTCTACCTGCACTGATCCCGAATGCCTCATTTATTTAAGTGAACCCGGCACTTTTTGGTACTATGACAATGCAACATACACATTGACCCACAGGATTATTGAAGGGGCTACGGGAGAAGAATTTAAAGACTACTTTAACGAAAAACTCCGCGATAAAATAGGTATGCAGGGAGCCTGGATCAGCTTGGGATATTTTGAGCTTTACGGAAGTAATGCAAGAAGCATGGCGCGTTACGGTTTACTTTGTCTTAACAAGGGAAAATGGAACAATGAAGAAATACTTAATGAGAGTTTTTTTAATGAAATGATTACTACCTCACAAGAATTAAATAAATCTTATGGATATTTCTGGTGGCTGAATGGCAAAGAAAGTTATAAACTTCCCGCTTCAGAAAGTGAATTTACCGGGCCATTAATTCCCACAGCGCCTGATGAGCTTATTGCAGCCCTTGGAAAAAATGATCAGAAAATTTATATAGTACCCAGTGAAAATTTAGTTATTGTAAGAATGGGAGACAGTGCCGGAGAAAGTTTATTTGGCCCGTCAAGCTTTGACTCACAGCTTTGGGAAAAATTAAGAGAAGTGTATGAATAATACTGTAAATTACTTAAAAAACGAATCTACGAATTCATATTTATTAAATACCTGCAGATCTTCAATACCTTCACCCACACCAATATACCTTACCGGTATCTTAAACTGGTCAGAAATACCTATAACCACACCACCCTTGGCAGTACCATCCAGTTTTGTAACGGCGAGTGAAGTAACCTCAGTAGCCTTTGTAAACTGTTTTGCCTGCTCAAAAGCGTTTTGACCGGTAGAACCATCTAAAACTAATAAAACGTCGTGTGGAGCGCTCTCTATTACTTTATCCATTACCCGTTTTACCTTGGTTAGTTCATTCATTAAATTCACTTTATTGTGAAGGCGTCCTGCGGTATCAATAATAACCACATCAGCATTTTGTGATACAGCAGATTTTAAGGTGTCAAAAGCCACAGATGCAGGGTCACTACCCATTTGCTGTTTAATAATTGGTACTCCAACCCTATCGGCCCAGACCTGTAGCTGATCAATAGCTGCCGCTCTGAATGTATCGGCTGCACCCAGCACCACTGTTTTTCCTTGTTTTTTAAACTGGTATGCTAATTTACCTATAGTAGTCGTTTTACCTACTCCATTTACACCTACAACCATAATAACATAAGGCCTTTGGTTTCCGGGAATGGTAAAATCTGATTCATCCCCACTGTTTGTTTCGGACAATAATGCGGCAATTTCTTCCCTGAGAATTTGATTTAACTCTTCGGTTCCCAAATATTTATCTTTTGAAACCCGCTCCTCTATGCGTTCAATGATCCTCAGCGTGGTATCTACCCCAACATCGCTGGAGACCAACACTTCTTCCAGGTTATCCAGTACTTCATCATCTACTTTGGATTTTCCCGCAACTGCCTTACCTAATTTGGAAAAAAAACTGGTTTTTGATTTCTCAAGCCCTTTATCGAGCGTTTCTTTTTTATCTGATGAAAATATTTTTTTAAAAAGACTCATCTATATTTATAATTATAACTAGGTTCCTGACTGTGTAAATTTCTGTTGCTTTATTTTTGAAGATGTAAATATAAAAAAAGCTACTCCCATTTTCATGAAAGTAGCTTTATTATATATTAAATATTGTGAACTTTATTTTTTACTTAGCCAGTCATTAACAGTTTCAGGAGTCATAACAGACTCAACAAATGTATATGAACCGGTTTTCGGGGATTTAACCATTTTTATAGCTTTGGTTAATCTCTTTGAACTTGTTTGTAATGAAGCTACCGTTTTCTTTGCCATGACTTGAGATTATTTAATTTCTTTATGAACTGTCATCTTCTTTAAGATTGGGTTAAATTTCTTTAATTCCAATCTGTCCGGAGTATTCTTTTTATTTTTTGTGCTGATATAACGAGAAGTACCGGGCTTGCCTGACTCCTTATGCTCTGTACACTCTAAAATAACCTGTATTCTGTTACCTTTCTTTGCCATCTCTATAATCTTTTAGAGGATTATTTTATAAATCCTTTCGCTTTCGCTTCTTTTAAAACTGCGGATATTCCTTTTTTATTAATACTTTTTATAGCAGATGTTGAAACTTTTAAAGTTACCCACCTGTCTTCTTCAGGAATATAAAAACGCTTCTTCATCAAATTAACGTCGAATTTACGCTTTGTTTTATTCATTGAATGAGAAACATTATTTCCCACCATTGCTTTTTTCCCTGTAAGTTCACAAACTCTAGACATCTTCTTCTAAACTTTAATATGTTATTAAAAACAGGGTGCAAATTAACGAAATTTTTAGATGAGTGGCAAACATGTAACTCAATTTTTTAAAATTTCTTTTTGCAACAGCTCAAAAGCTTTAGCAACGGCTTTGTTTATTACTCTTTCCCGATGATCTCCAAAATTAAATTTTTCTGAAATAACTCCATTTGGAGAGGCTATGGCTATAAAAGCTGTACCTATTTCTGCATCAGAATCGCCTTTAGCCGGGCCGGCATTACCTGTAGTTGAGATCGAAAAGTCAGTTTTAAGTATTCTTCGTACATTTTCTGCCATTGATTCTGCTACTTCAGCACTTACTACAGAATGTTGGTTTATTAAGTCTTCTGAAACACCTAAGACATCTATTTTTGCTTGTGTGGCATAACTTACTATACTTCCCTTATAATATTGCGATGATCCCGGTATGGCAGTAATGATCTTTGCTATTTTCCCTCCAGTAAAACTTTCTGCCGTAGAAAGTGAAAACCCCTTTTTATTCAACAACCTTCCTATAATAACCTCAATAGTATCATCATTATCTTCTGTACCATAAATTATATCACCTATTATTGCATGAAGTTTTTCAATCTGATCATTCATATCTTTTTCAAGGCTTTCCTTACTGTCTCCTTTACCGGTAAGGCGTAATCTTACTTTCCTCAAATTAGGCAGATAAGCCAACCTGATGTGTTTAGGCAGATTATCTTCCCATGCTTCAATTTTATCGGCAATAGCACTTTCACCTAAACCATAGGTCAATATTGTTTTATGAATAATAAACGGGCTGTGAAATTTTTGTTGCAGTTTTGGTAAGGCCTCATGTTCAATAAGTGCTCTCATTTCATAAGGCACCCCTGGTAAAGAAATAAATATTGTTTTATTTTTTTCAAGCCACATTCCCGGAGCAGTACCAAACCTGTTCATTAAAACCTCTGCTTTTGAAGGAACTAAAGCCTGTTTTCTGTTGAGATCAGATATAGGGGTATTTATATACGTTTCAAAAAGATTTTCAACATGAGCTAAAACCTCATCATTCTGAACCAACTTATCATTAAAATATTCACAAATAGTATGCTTTGTGATATCATCTTTTGTAGGGCCTAATCCGCCGGTAATTATTATGAGATCTACCCTGTTTTCGGCTTCTTTTAAGGCATTTAAAATATGTTGTTTTTCATCCTGAACGGACGAAATCTGATAGACGGAGATCCCAATTTTATTTAAATGCTTTGCAATAAAAGCGGAGTTGGTATCAATAACCTGCCCTATAAGGATCTCATCCCCTATTGTAATAATTTCCGCATGCATTAAAGTTTGTATTTAACTTCAAGTTCTATGATTGTTAAATTTATAATATCTTCGAGTTGTGAAAAATCCCTTTCAATTTTGTGAATATCTTTATTATTCTGTGCCTCAGCTTCTATACTTAAAATTAAACTTTTGGCCTCGTCCATACCAAAAAGGTCCACATTGGATTTAATTTTATGTGCATTCTGATATATTCTTAAAAATTCTTTTTCTTCAATAGATTTTTTAAGATTTTTTACATCCTCAGGAGTTTCCTCAATAAAAACTGTAATAACAGAATTTACAAATTCTTCATCGCCATCAGAAAGGTTTCTTACTTTATCTAAAGTATAATTCATTCTTATTTAATATTTATAGCCAATAGCTTTTTGTTCTCAATAAATCCTTCCAAATAATCTCCGGTATTAACTTTACTAACCCCTGCAGGTGTTCCTGTAAAAATAATATCGCCTTGTTTTAAGGTAAAATAGGTAGAAATATACGCAATCAGTTCATTAATCTTCCAGAGCATGTGACTCGTATTTCCCCTTTGTGCAATTTCCCCATTTCTGGTTAAATTAAAATTTATGTTGTTCAGATCTGAAAATTCGTGTTTAGGAAGAAAATTACCTATGAGGGCGGAGTTATCAAAAGCTTTGGCCTTTTCCCATGGCAATCCTTTTTCACGAAGCTTCTCCTGCATATCCCTGGCAGTAAAATCTATTCCCAAGCCAATTTCTTCATAATATTTATGGGCAAATTTTTCTTCAATATGTTTTCCGACTTTGCTAATCTTTACCAAAACCTCAACTTCATGATGTACATTTTGTGTAAACCCGGGTATAAAAAAATCTTGTTCTGTATGGAGAACTGCTGTGTCGGGTTTTATAAAGACAACAGGCTCAACAGGCTTTTCATTTAATAATTCTTTAATATGATCCGTATAATTTCTTCCTATACAAATAATCTTCATTTAACTAAGGGTGGTTTAAAATTTAATCTGATAGTTTAATTTATATTAATTTATTATTAAGCTTTCTTAGTTTAATGCTTGTTAACACTTTTTTAGTATATAAAGGAAAATCTGCATTGAGTATCCATCCTGAATACCCTGGTTCTTCTTCCAAAACCACCTCAACTTTTTTCCCCTTATGTTTTCCAAAAGAAAAAGCTTCATCGCCATCTTCATCAAAAATTATAAACCCTGCAAAATCTGCACATTGTTTTCTTGTAGTAAACTCTGATAAAAACTTTACATTCCCCTCTAATTCGTTATATCGGTCTAATTGAGACTCCAGCACTTCGTATGTAGCTAATGTATCGGCTTCCGCGCTATGGGCATTGTCCAGTTCCTTTTTACAATAAAACTTATATGCTGCAGCCAGAGTTCTCTTTTCCATTTTGTGAAAGATGGTCTGGACATCAACTGAGAGCCGGTTTTTCATATCAAAATCTATTTCTGCCCGGAGCATTTCTTCGGCCAGAAGCGGAATATCAAACCTGTCTGAATTAAATCCTGCAAGGTCGCTATCTTTTATTAACGTATGTATCTCTTTGGAGAGTTCTTTAAAAGTAGGCTCATTGGCTACCTTTTCATCTGTTATTCCATGTATTTCACTTGATTCTTTTGGAATAGGCATTTCAGGATTTACCAGCCACGTTTTACTTTCCTTATTTCCATTTGGATACACTTTAAGCACAGATATTTCTACTATTCTGTCTTTTGCTACATTCGTGCCTGTAGTTTCTAGGTCAAAAAAACAAATTGGTCTTGTTAAGCTTAATTTCAAACTTGGTTATATTTAAATAATTAAAATAAAAAAAAAGCATAATAGATAAACATGAAAAGACCGGGAGGCGTAATGTAATATTAAACTCTTAAATTTCTCTATTATTGTGCCAACCTTCTAGGTATTCTGCAACTCTTTTTACAAAAAGTCCACCCATTGCACCATTCACAACTCTGTGATCATAGCTGTGAGTAAGGTACATTTTATGCCGTATCCCTATAAAATCGCCTTCGGCCGCTTCAATTACGGCAGGTACTTTTCGGATAGCTCCCAAGGCTAAAATACCTACCTGTGGCTGATTGATGATAGGGGTTCCAAAAACACTTCCGAATGAACCTATATTTGTAACCGTATATGTACCTTCTTTAACCTCATCAGGCTTCAGCTGATTTAAACGAGCCCGGTTTGCCAGGTCGTTTACTGTTTTTGCCATACCAACAAGATTTAACTGGTCCGCGTTTTTTATAACAGGAACAATTAAATTACCATCCGGCAAGGCAGCTGCCATTCCGATGTTTATATTTCTTCTTTTTATAACTTTTTCTCCATCAACAGCAGCATTTACCAGGGGATAATCTTTAAGGGCTTTGGCAATTACCTCAATAAAAATGGGCGTAAAGGTTAGTTTTTCACCTTCCCTGTCTTCAAAACCTTTCTTTACCTTATTTCTCCAATTAACAACATTTGTAACATCTACTTCAATAAAACTTTGAACATGCACAGATGTGTCTATACTCGAACGCATATGATGAAAGATAAGTTTACCCATGCGCGACAACTCAATAATTTCGTCTTCAGATGAAGATGGGGTTACCTGTGGAGTTGATGATTTATAGGAAAGGGGTGGTGTATAAACCGGCTCTTTTTCTTCAGGTTTTCCTGAACCAGTTGTGTGTGTAACTTCTTTTTGAGATGAAGCACTTTTATCTCTATTTTTAATGTAGAACAAAATATCATCTTTAGTTACCCGATTTTCCTTTCCGGTACCTTTTATGCTATCTAACTCCTCTATAGAAATACCTTCTTCATTTGCTATATTTCTAACAAGAGGGGAATAAAATCGTTCGGAAGACGAGAAATCCTGAGTAGGTGTATGGGTCACTTTCTTTGCTTTTTCAAAAGTTTCTTCTACTTTAGCCAATACCTCTTCCGGTATATCTTCTTCTTTTTGTTCAACCTCTTCAATTTGAGATTCATCTTCTTTCTGTGATGTTTTCTCTTCTTCTATAACGGGCTTATATTCTCCGTTCGTTTCAATAATGGCTAATACCTCCCCTACTTTAACTACATCGTCAACATCAAAAAACTTTTCAACTAAAACTCCATCAACCTCACTAGGCACTTCAGAATCAACTTTATCAGTAGCTACTTCTAAAATAGCCTCATCTGCTTCAACAGTATCGCCTACATTTTTTAACCACGATGTTAAGGTTGCTTCTGCAACACTTTCACCCATTGGTGGTAATTTTAGTTCAATTTTTGCCATTTTTATACCTGAATGATATTTTGTGGTTATCAGTTTGCGAAATTAACTAAAAAAACCTTCTTTTTTTAGTAATTCTACAATAAAATTTATTTTAAAAATTATATACTCCCCCTACTGTCACTATGTTTATTACCTATTTCAAATTTTAATGTTTTAAATAAGACAGTTATGAAAATCCTTTTCTTTTTAACTAAAATAATCAGGGGATCTAAGAATTTTTTAGCGAATTTTCAAAAGGAATACGATTAAGAATACTCCTTCCTAATGTTATTTCATCGGCATATTCCAACTCATCACCAACCGAAATACCTCGTGCAATTGTTGAAATCATAATTTTAGATGACTCTATTTGTTTATAAATATAAAAGTTAGTGGTATCACCTTCCATGGTTGAACTCAAAGCAAAAATGACTTCCTGTATAGTACCGTTTTTTACTTTTTCTATAAGGGGCAAAATATTGAGGTCATGAGGGCCAATTCCATCCATTGGTGATATTTTACCTCCTAAAACATGATATCTTCCTTTAAATTGGGATGTGTTTTCAATTGCCATAACATCTCGTATATCCTCAACCACACAAACCAGGGATTCATTACGCTTGGGATTCGCACATATTTCACAAACTTCAAGGTCCGAAATATTGTTACACTCCTTACAATGTTTAATTTCTTCCCTTAGATTCGTTAAAGCCAATGAGAGGTGTCGGGTCTGCTCTTTTGGCTGCCGCAAAAGGTGCAATACCAGACGCAAAGCTGTTCGTTTACCTATTCCTGGTAATTGAGAAACTTCATATACAGCATTTTCAAGTAATTTTGATGAAAATTCCATGATTACGAAATTACAATTTTAGTTTTAGTATAAAGTATTTTAATTTGTATTTTGCTGATGAAATTAAGATTTACCCTTAACCTGAAAATTAGATAAATCATTTATGCAACCAATCCATATTCTTTTAATAATTGCCAGTTACTTTGGGCTACTGATTTTAATTTCTTTTTTAACAGGCAAGGAGAAAGAGAGCAATGACACCTTTTTTAAGGCAAAAAGACAATCTCCATGGTATGTAGTTGCATTTGGAATGATAGGTGCCTCCCTATCAGGAGTTACTTTTATTTCAGTTCCCGGATGGGTAGAGGCTTCACAGTTTAGCTATATGCAGGTAGTTTTGGGCTATATCATCGGATATGGCATTATCGGGCTTGTTTTACTCCCTCTGTATTACAGGCTGAACCTTACTTCAATTTATACATATTTAGATCAGCGGTTTGGAAATTACAGTTATAAAACTGGAGCTTCTTTTTTCTTATTGTCCAGGATAGTCGGTGCCAGTTTCCGATTGTTTTTAGTTGCCAATGTGTTGCAGGTAATCATGTTTGATGAAATGGGTATACCTTTTTGGGTAACTGTAACCATCACGATTCTCCTTATATGGTTGTATACTTTTAAAAGTGGCATAAAAACTATTGTATGGACAGACACCTTCCAAACTCTTTTTATGCTGATTGCTGTTGGAGTAGGTATTTACCAGGTACACCAAAGTTTAAACATAGGTGACGGTAGCTTAATAAGCTATATTTCGGACAGTTCATTGTCAAGAACTTTCTTCTTTGATGACTATAAAAGCAGCAATTATTTTTGGAAACAATTTATTTCAGGTGCATTTATTGCAGTGGTGATGACCGGGCTGGACCAGGACATGATGCAGAAAAATTTAACATGCAAATCCCTTAAAGATGCCCAAAAAAATATGTTTTGGTTTACACTGGTACAAACCCTTGTAGTCTTTGTTTTTTTATGTTTGGGGTTATTATTAACTATGTATGCCAGGGAAAATGGAATCGATGCACATGGGGATGATCTTTTTGCAGTATTATCTAAAAATTACCTGGGAACAGGAGTTTTTGTTTTCTTTCTCATAGGACTAATTGCAGCTGCATATAGTAGTGCAGATAGTGCCTTAACATCATTAACTACTTCATTTAGTGTAGATATTTTACAAATAGAAAAGAACTATACTGAAGTACAACAGATACAAATAAGGAAGAGGATTCATATATTGATTTCATTTATTCTTATCCTGGTTATTATAGCTTTTAAATATATTATAAAAGATGAAAGTGTAATTGCAAAGCTTTTTGTGTTTGCAGGCTATACCTATGGCCCTTTACTGGGATTGTATTCATTCGGGTTGTTTACAAAGTGGAAAATAAAAGATAAGTTGGTGCCGTTAATTGCTATCCTCTCGCCTGTATTATCCTACTTAATAAGTTTTTATAGTGAAAAATGGTTTGACTTTGAATTTGGATTCTTTGTACTTATACTAAACGGCCTACTCACTTTCTTAGGACTTGTATTGATTCGTAGCAAGCAAAACTAAAGTACAGGCAACCTCAACATAAATGTTATTTTCTTTTAAAATCTTATAAAACTCCGGATTTTCAGTACCCGGGTTAAAAATAACTCTGTTAGGTTTTAGTGAAACTATATATTCATAGAACTCAGCCTGGCGTTTAGGGTTCATATATAAAGTTACTGTATCTATATCCTCATAATTTTTAAGTTCAGTATCAATAGAAACACCTGCTACAGCCCCTTTATTTAAACCAAAAGCTACTACCGGAATATTATGATCTACCAACCGGTTAATAGCTAAATTACTATACCTCTGTGGCTTTAATGATGCACCAAAAACTAACGCTGTATCCTTCATGTACTTTTTTTACAAAGATAAGGTTCACAATAAATTCAACGACTTTAAATCTAAAAAAGGATCTGTTAATTAATAGTTAAAGCTGTAACAATTATAAATTGCCCGCGTCAAGTAAGCATAATAAAATTATTCAACAACCTGCTTGAAGAAAGGCATAAAAACATCAATCTAAAAATGAAACAGTTATTAACTCTTTGCGCTTTATTTTTTTCATCATTAATTATCGCACAATCTGCTCCGCCTCCATCGGCTAAAATTGGAACAATCACAGGAAAAATTATTGACCAGGTTTTAAAAGAACCGGTACCGTATGCTTCAGTAATTATTAAATCTAAAGAAGATGGATCAACAATAACCGGGGGTATTACGGATGACTCAGGTGCATTTGAAATAACTGATGTACCAGAGGGCACAGTGATTTTTGAAGCACAGTTTATTGGTTATAAAACCTACAGAAAAGAAATTAACATTTCATCCGGAAATAGAAAAGTAGATTTAGGGACCATTGCCCTCGAAGAGAATGTAGAAACCCTGGAAGGGGTAGAAGTAGTTGGAGAACGGACTACTATAGAACAGCGTATTGACCGCAAAGTTATTAATGTCGGGAAGGACCTTACCACTGCCGGGGCATCTGCATCTGATATTATGAATAACGTTCCGTCTGTAAGTGTAGATCAGCAAACAGGGAATATTAGCATGCGAGGCAATGAAAATGTACGTGTGATGGTAGATGGTAAACTATCTAATGTACCTGTAGGCCAGTTGTTAAAACAAATCCCTTCAACTTCAATAAAAAGCATAGAACTCATTACTAATCCTTCTGCCAAGTATAACCCCGAAGGAATGAGTGGAATCATTAACATTGTTTTGCACAAAAATGCAAACATTGGGTTTAATGGAAATGTAAATGTGGGACTAACACATGATATAGAAGCTAAATTTAATAGTTCTATAGATATGAACTACCGCAACGGAAAACTAAACTTGTATGGGAATTATGGAAATAATATAGGAAAATATATTAATTACGGGCATATATTGAGAGAAGATGAAAACTCCGAACAGTTTTTTGATTTTAATAATAACAACAAATCGCATCTCTATAAAATAGGAGTGGATTATTATATAAATGATAAAAATACGATTTCATTCTTCACTAATCAGAATATATTTGACGGTAAAAGTTTGGGCGATAATTCAGTTCTTTATTATGATGACCCTTCCCGTAATAGCTATCAGCTTTTCAATGATACCAATGCGAACCAAAGTAGTCAGTATAACTTTGACTATAAATTAGATTTCAATAAAGAAGGCCATAATATAGAGCTGGAAGTAGATTACAACCAATTCACGAATGATGAGGATGCGAGTTTCAATTTTAGTGGAAGTAGTGCAATTCCTGATTACCAGGATTTTGTTGATACGGAGAGAGATCAACTTACTGCAAACTTAGATTACATTAACCCGCTTTCTGAAAAAACAAAGCTCGAGCTAGGACTGGAAGCAAGACTATTTAAAACAGATATTGACTATAGTTCAACCGGGCTTTCATTTAACTCTAATGGTGAGTTAGGGCCTACCCCGGATCAGGATTTTATTTATAAAATGGATATATTTTCTGCCTATGCAACTTTTGGGCAGAACTTTGAAAAATGGAGTTACCAATTAGGTGCCCGCGTGGAAAACGTAGAAGTAAAAGCAGACACAAATACAGTAAGGGCATTCACAGATAAATACTTTGAGGTATATCCTTCCGGTTTTTTAACCTACACTCCCACTGAAGAGAATCAATACCAATTAAGTGTGAGCCGGCGAGTGGACAGGCCAGGTTTAGGGCAGGTAAACCCGATCAGGGAATTCAGCACTCCCCTCCTATCATCTTTTGGAAATCCTAACCTGCTACCACAGTTCACTAATTCTGTTGAAGTTAATTATACCAGAAGGCTTAAAAACGGTAGTCTAACAGCCGGTGTTTTTTACAGACTCATTGAAGATGAAATTAATATGGCTTTGTATGTAGACAGGCTGGACCTGAATAAAATGATTATGACATCTGATAATTTTGATAATACTTCTGCGTATGGAATGGAAGTTTCATCCAACTACCGTCCCACTAAATGGTGGAACTTTAATACAAGTTTCGATCTCTTTTCGCAAACACAAAGAGGTTTGTCTGAAAGAATTGATCGTACTGTCACAAATCCTACAATAAATGATATTATTATTGAAGAAGTTGAAGTGGATAATATTATATGGAATGTAAGATTTAACAATAATTTTACTGTAACAAAGAATCTTACATTATCTATGTTTGGAATGTACAGGGGAGCTTCCGACGGTATCCAGATGAATAGAAAGCCCATGTACTTTTTAAACACAGGTGCACGCTACAACTTTGCCCAGGGGAAAGGAACCATAAGTTTTAATTATAATGATATTTTTAATACCATGCAGTTTGCTTTTGAAGGAGAGAGCCCCTACAGACAATATGGCGATTTTAACTGGGAGAGTCAAACCGCTTACATAGGCCTTTCATATCGTTTTGGTAGCGGTAAAAACAGGGCGGTAAAACGTAAAAACAGAGATGACAATATTAAACAGGGTGAGGGTGGAATTCTTTAAAGTTTAATAGCTTTTAAATTTCATATATTATTGGTTAGTTAGTGTTAATTACAGCTATTATTAAGAAAGGTCGTCTGAAATATTTCAGGCGATCTTTTTATATAAAGCCCTTCGCATTATAGACCTTTAAAAAAGGGAATAACTCAGAGTATTACCACTTTATAATAGCACTTGCCCACGTAAATCCACTACCAAACGCTGCAAGAACCACGGTATCACCTTCTTTTACCTTACCTGCCTCCCATGCTTCAGTTAAAGCTATAGGAATTGAAGCTGCCGTTGTATTTCCATACTTCATAATGTTATTAAATACCTGCTTATCACTTAAACCGAACTTTTTCTGAATAAATTGTGATATTCTCAAATTAGCCTGGTGAGGTATAAGCATATCAATATCTTCTTTTGATAAATTATTTTTTTGAAGACCTTCCATGATCACTTCACTAAACCGAACTACAGCATTTTTAAATACAAACTGGCCATTCATATGCGGATAATACGAAGTATCATCGGGGTCATCATCTTCCAGTATATCCAGAATCCAGCGCTTGCCCATTCCCGGGGCAATTAAAGCAAGTTCTTCAGCGTACTTTCCTTCAGAATGTAAATGTGTAGACAAGATCCCTTTGGTATTATCTTCTTCCCTGGTCAAAACGGCGGCACCTGCCCCATCTCCAAAAATTACAGAAACTCCCCTGCCTCTTGTCGTTAAGTCCAGTCCTGTTGAGTGTACCTCAGAGCCAATAACAAGAACATTTTTATACATACCTGTTTTTATGAACTGATCGGCTACAGAAATTGCATAAACAAATCCTGAACATTGATTTCTTACATCCAATGCCCCTATGGTTTTAATATCGAGATCTCTTTGCACAAGCACACCGGGTCCCGGAAAATAATAATCGGGGCTTAAAGTGGCAAAAACTATAAAATCTATATCATTTTTATCTATACCCGAACGTTCAATAGCAATCTTCGCTGCTTTAACACCCATGGTTGTGGTAGTATCTTCACCCTTTTTAATATGACGCCTCTCCTTTATCCCTGTTCGTTCCTGTATCCACTCATCAGTAGTCTCCATAAACTTGGTAAGGTCATCATTTGTAACTATATTATCCGGTACATAGTAACCCAAACCGGCTATTCTGGAATTGTACATATTTGTATGTTTAAAATCTAAATTTCAGGTAATTAGTTTAATAACCCAACCTTGCAAGTTAATCAAATATAATTATTTTATAAAATAAAAAGGAGTGGCAAAACTTACAAAAAAAAGAAACGCGCCATCATAGACGAACGCGTTTCCTTAACCAACCTAACCAATAAAATAAATCAACCAACCTATTTTCAAAATAGGAATCATTAAAGTCATTTAAATGTACCTTTTCATAGCAATGATATCCCGTGATTAATTTAATAGTGTAAAAATACAAAACGTTTAATGATTAAATGCAAAAGTTAAACAAATAAAATGTTAATCTTTAATTAAAAATGCCACTTTGTCATTTTATATTATATGGTACTTTTTTTGAATACACAGACTAAATTTTTAATAGAAATAAATATATTGTAATATGGCAACAGGAAGTATTAATGTATCAGTTGAAAATATTTTTCCGCTCATTAAAAAATTTCTCTACAGCGACCACGAAATATTTTTACGTGAACTTATATCAAATGCAACAGACGCTACTCTTAAGTTAAAACACCTTACAAGTATTGGTGAAGCTAAAGTAGAATACGGAAATCCTATAATTGAAGTCAAGATTGACAAAAAAGGCAAAAAACTTCACGTTATTGATCAGGGTATAGGAATGACAGCCGATGAAGTGAAAAAATATATTAATGAAGTAGCATTTTCCGGTGCTGAAGAATTTCTTGAAAAATACAAAGATTCCGCTAAGGATTCCGGCATAATCGGACATTTTGGGTTAGGTTTTTATTCTGCTTTTATGGTAGCGGATAAGGTTGAAATAATTACTAAAAGTTTTAAAGACGAACCTGCTGTTCACTGGTCATGCGATGGCAGTCCTAATTATAACATAGAAGATGCCGACAAAAAGGAACATGGTACAGAAATTATACTTCATATTAATAATGACTCTAAAGAATTTCTTGAAGAGGGCAGAATAAGGGAGTTATTGCTTAAGTATAACAAATTTATGCCCATACCCATTAAGTTTGGTACACGCGAAGAATCCCTCCCGCTACCTGAGGATGCTCCTGAGGATGCAAAACCTGAAACAAAAACTGTAGATAATATTATAAACAATCCTACACCTGCGTGGACAAAACAACCTGCTGATCTTAAAGAGGAGGATTATAAGAAATTTTACAGGGAGCTTTATCCAATGCAGTTTGATGAACCCTTATTCAATATTCATTTAAATGTTGATTACCCATTTAATTTAACAGGTATTCTCTACTTCCCACGGTTAACCAATGATATGAGTATTCAAAAGGATAAAATTCAACTTTATCAAAACCAGGTGTATGTAACTGATAATGTTGAAGGTATTGTGCCTGAATTTTTAACCATGCTTCGTGGTGTCATAGATTCGCCGGACATTCCTTTAAATGTATCACGTTCATACCTGCAGGCAGACCAAAATGTAAAAAAAATATCAAGCTACATAACTAAAAAAGTAGCCGATAAACTACAGTCGTTATTTAAAAACAACAGGGAAGACTTTGAAAAAAAGTGGAATGATATTAAAATTGTTATTGAATACGGAATGCTTTCAGAGGAAAAATTCTTTGAAAAAGCTGATAAATTTGCTCTCTATCCAACTGTAAACGATTCCTATTTTACTTTTGAAGAATTAAAAGAGAAAATAAAAGATAATCAAACTGATAAAGATGGCAAACTGATTATTTTGTATGCAAGTAATAAAGATGCTCAACACAGTTATATAACTGAGGCTAAAGAAAAAGGTTATGAAGTATTGCTGCTAGACTCACCTATTGTTTCCCATTTAATTCAAAAACTGGAAACAAGTAAGGAAAATATTTCTTTTGCTCGTGTTGATGCTGACTCCCTGGAAAATCTCATTAAAAAAGATGAAGAGAAAATATCAAAACTTTCTGACGAAGAAAAAGAAAAGCTAAAAACTTCTTTAGAAGAAATTATACCAAAGGAAAAATATACAGTTCAGTTGGAAGCTTTAGATAGCAAAGCCTCTCCTTTTGTAATTACACAACCAGAATTTATGCGAAGGATGAAAGAGATGAGTGCAACAGGTGGCGGTATGTTTGGAATGAGCAATATGCCTGAAATGTATAACCTGGTAGTAAACACCAACCATGAATTGGTAGTTCAGATATTGAATACAAAAACTCAAAATAAAAGAGAACGACTCATTAAACAATCGCTTGATCTTGCAAGACTATCTCAAGGGTTGTTAAAAGGCGAAGAACTGACGAATTTTGTGAAAAGAAGTTACGAAATGATAAAATAGTTCACGAGATTAGTAGTAAGCTAATTTCAAATACAGAATTTTAAACGAAACCCGCTTCTGGTTAAGCGGGTTTTTTTAATGAATCCAACCTTTAGCTTTTGCCATTTTTGCGAGTGCAAGTAACAAAATAGCAACAACTATGACAGTTATTGGTTGTATCAATCCATTAGGCCCAAATATTTCATAAGAATTACTCATAAAAAAGATATAATACATATGGGCAATTATCCCTATGAGGGAAACAATGAACATTGGAACTGCCCAATTTTTTCTCATTAATAAAGCAATACACCCAAAAACCCCACCAAATACAGCCAAGGCAAAGGCAATGTTTACCCATGAAGGCATAAATTTATAAATGGCTTGTTGATCTACAGGATAAGCTGCTAGATCTTCAGGGGACATGGTTACCTGAAAGGCAAATTGCAGAACTCCAAATAAATTCCAGAAAAGAGCAATAACGGTGACTATCCAAAACCATATAGGTGCTGATATTCTTTCGGTCATGGTGAGAATTTGGTTTAGTTGTTTAATGTCAAAGAATAAAAATAATCAAAATAACCCTGATTAGCAAGTTGCTGAATTTTATACTTATACTTGTGAGTAATGGATATATAAAGTTGAAAAATACTTATTGCTTTATTATGGAGTTAAGGCACTAAATTATCGGTAGTTTTGAAAAACTGACTAACCCTAAATAAGCAATACAGATTATTTAGGACTAGTCAAAAAAAATTCACCAAAGCTTATACTCTGGAATTGTTCCTTAGAAATTTGTTATTTAATATCTTGTTACTGCTGCGAACCCTTGAAAATTTTCCAATTCTCCATTGGGTAAAAAAACAACGCTTCCTCCATAGTTCATATTTTCTTCAATCATTTCATCATAAATATCATCCACAACTTCTTTATTGTTTACATCTGTAGAGGATACTAATTGAATTTCGTGGCCGTTTAAAATGGCCGACTTATATAACCCCTCCTCAATAAAAAGTGTTTGTACCCTTCCTTCTAAAATAGCTCTGTAAATATCATTTAGATCACTTAAAAATTTACCTTTACCAACTGCCTTTTTCAATTCTTCTTTTTGAGCTTTGTTCTTTTCAGCCATTTCAGCCTTAATAATGTTCCAGGCATCAGAAACAATTGACTGGGCAGTATCATCAAGTCTATTTCTGTTTAAGTAAGCATCAAATATTGTATTTTTTTGGTCGGCTATTTTTAAATACTGATGGTAGTTACTTTCTTCTGTGCATATAAGCACCGGTAAAGGATTTTCTCTTCTTACTTTGTTTACCTCCTTATCCACTCTGTTAAAAAACTCGGCAATGAGGTTAGTCTGCTTGCTGGCGTTTGAAAGCTCTTCCTTGTTTGTAGAATAAAATTGGGTATTATCTATAGGGAATGGATTCCCTGCCTCTTCAACAACTCTGTCGTTAAAAGCCTCAATAAGCCTTACTTTTTGCTGACTAAGGACCAAAATAAAATAATTATTTTCACGGTGTAGTGCACGCACCAAATCCCTTGTGGCAAATGTATTGTCTATAACCACACGATCTTTTACTGATATTGGTAAGCTTATATACTCTTTAATGTCATCATTTACAAAAAGAATTAAGCTTTCCAAATTATGCCTATGGTCTATTTCCGATTCCAATTCTTCCAGGCGTTGTATTATTGATGTAACATCACTTTTATTGTTATTGCTCAAAAGACGTTCTTTTGCCTCTTTTACAAGATTTTTAAGTTTCTTAGGATCTTGCTCATTATCAGGTCTTGTTCGGTGGGTATTCAAAATAATGGTAACGCAATTTTTTGAAATAATGTCTTTGAGTTTCTTAAGTTTAATGTGCATATTATGAAATTATTAATTAGAAGATTTTATTATTGAACTATTAAAAACGTTGTCTTTTTAACGGCTGTTACGGCTTTTGTTTAGTTGCAAATATAGTGAAAAACAAAGGATTCCATACTTCAAGTATCTTTTAAACTTCAGGTTTCCATGATGTTTTAATGAATGATGTAAAGTTTTACAAGAATCGTTTTTATAGTTTATTAAAATTTCCCAAATAAATCAGGCATAAAAATTGAACATATATATGGTATAGAATTTAAGCACCGGGACTTATGATAAAATGTTATCTTTAAAAAAATTTAATTGATGAAAAGCTCCATTCTTATAATAGTATATATGCTGTGCATAACCGTTTTTGCTCAGAGTAATGACAGAACTGTTAATTTCCCTCAAGTTGAAGAAAAGGTTGACAAACTTCCACCCAAAGAAAATGTATGGGTTTTTATAATGGCCGGACAATCTAACATGGCGGGTCGGGCATTTGTGGAGCCTCAGGATACTATCCCCCACCCACGGGTAATTACAATTAATAAAAATAATGAGTGGGTCTATGCAAAAGAGCCCTTGCATTTTTATGAGCCGGACCTTGCGGGTTTAGACAGTGGTTTAAGTTTTGGCAAAGAGTTGGCTGAAAGAACCCGGGGTCATATTACAATTGCTTTAATTCCTTGCGCTGTAGGTGGAAGTTCAGTTGAACAATGGCTAAATGATGCCATGCACAGAGATGTGAAACTTCTAAGTAATTTTAAAGAAAAAGTAGATTTTGCACAACAGCATGGAACCATAAAAGGTATTTTATGGCACCAGGGCGAAAGCGATGCAAAACCTAGTTTGTTACCAGCCTATAAAGAACGGTTGCCTATATTATTTAAAACCTTCAGGGAATATATTCAAAATGACTCTTTACCAATTATGGCTGTACACTTAGGCTTATTTGCCGATCATAATGAACAACTAAGATGGGATGCCATAAATGCTGTAATGAACCTTATGCCTTATAAAGACCGTAATTTTTACCCAATTAGCAGTGAAGGCCTTAAACATAAAGGAGATAGTCTGCATTTTAACAGCAGGTCTCAACGGGAAATGGGCAAAAGGTTTGCTACCCAATTTGGAATTATTTTGACTAAATAGAATATAATGAACCTTTCAAGGGTTTCAAACCCTCTTGAAGGGGTTAGTTCATCTTTTTAATAACTTTACTCTATAACAACATTTCCGGACCCGTCTGTGAACTTTGTGTACTTTACACTTCCTGTACCTTGAAAAGCATATCTAATTCCCATAAATTTAACCGGAGTATCAAAATTAAAATTAAAATCATATTCACACACATCATTTATGAATAGTTTTCCATCTCCATTTATAACCTCGACTTTAAGTTTTATCCATTGACCAGTTTCAAACCCCAGTGCTGAAAGATCAACATCCATTTTTCCATCAAAATCATATAATGATAAAGTGGACACACATCCTTTTATTGAAAAGGGCAGATACATCATTGTCCCTTCAAAATATAACAGTACATAAGCATATTGGCAAATGCCTTCTATTTCGGCATAATCATTTTTAAATTCTGATTCAAACACAAAATTTTCAGAAGACACATTACCGAAGTCGTTTACATTATAAAAAGATGTCCATGTTGGTTCAGGCTTAAGCTCAACAACCTCTTTTATTTTATCGATTGAAAGGGTCATCATACCATCATCACTAAAAACATCCTCTTTTTTAAAATAAATAGGTGGTTTTGTCTGGTCTTTTTCAATAAGCGGAAGCCAACCGTCTGTCTTTATTAAAATGCCATGCTCTTTAACCACAGTATCGGAAATGACAAGTTTGGCCTGGAAAAACCCTGGATAATAATATATGGAATTATGAATATTCTTATCTTTTGGCACTTCAGTTCTTAATCTTTCATCCCAGGATTGCTGAATTTCCACTTTATCATTAAGCCCTGCAGAAGACGCATCATAAGTAAAGATCACAGAATTAGGAACCCCTTCAAATACCATTTTCTTACTACTGAATGAAAATTCCGCCTCATTAAAATCTGTTGAACCTGATTTGTTGGTTACAAAAAGAAAAAAAGCAACTATTAAAATTAAAATAACCGTTAAGAAAATAAATAATCTGGATTTTCCTTTAACAGATTTCTTTTCAGGCCTATTTAAAATTAAATTTTCTTCTGGATTTATCTTTTCTGATTGCTGGTAAGCCCTCCAATTCTCAAATCCATTAAATTTAGCCAAGGCATTTAAGGTAGTAACTGTAGGGCTGCTTTCATATTTTATTTTACCCCAAAGCCTTTTTAATGTAGTTACACTTAAATTTATTCCCGTAACCTCCAAAACTTTTATGCTTACTGCTTCAAAGTCCTGAGTAGACCAATTATCACCAGATCCCCATTCAAGTTTATCCTCAGTGAGTTTTATAAGACTGTAAATCATTTTGTTATCGTTTTTAGAAGTCATAGACAAAAAGTTTTGGTAAAATAACATATCAAAAATAATTAAAAAATATGTTAAAGGGTTTGAATAGGTTTGGATAGATTTTGAATGCAATTTTTAATGCAACAATTTGTTTTAACAAAATATCTGTATGCTTATCTTTGCCTCTCAAAATAATAAGAATGAAAATATCGCATAATTGGCTCAAACAATTTATTGAACTCGATCTGGAAGTAGAAGAGATTGCAGAACTTTTAACTGATCTTGGTCTTGAAGTAGAAGGTGTTGAAACATTCGAATCAGTGAAAGGTGGCCTGAAAGGTGTTGTGGTAGGGCATGTAATTGAATGCGCAAAACACCCGAATGCAGACAAATTAAGTTTAACAAAGGTTGATGTTGGCAATGGGGAAGTTCTCCAGATTGTATGTGGTGCACCGAACGTTGCTGTAGGCCAAAAAGTCCCTGTTGCTACTGTAGGAACGGCACTTTATGATGAAAAAGGAACAAAATGGGTAATAAAAAAGGGTAAAATAAGAGGTGAAGAAAGTCATGGAATGATCTGTGCTGAAGACGAACTACATCTGGGAAAATCTCATGATGGAATTATGGTTTTAGATGACTCCCTCCTGCCCGGAACTCCTTGTGCTGAAATATTTGAAGTTGAAAATGATTATGTTTTCGAAATAGGCCTTACTCCTAATAGGGCAGACGCCATGAGTCATTATGGAGTGGCCCGCGACTTAAAAGCAGGTTTAATACGAAGGGAGATTAATCCGGAACTAAAAACCCCTCTTGTTAGTAATTTTAGAGTAAACAGCAGAACGCTCAGAATTGATGTGGATGTAAAAGACAAGGAGCTTTGTCCCCGATATTGTGGAGTTACCATTTCGGGCATAAAAGTTGCGGAATCTCCAAATTGGTTAAAAAACAGGTTAAAATCCATAGGCATTACCCCAAAAAATAATGTGGTTGATGTCACTAACTATGTATTGCATGGGTTGGGACAACCGCTTCATGCTTTTGATGCATCTGTAATTACCGGCAACAAAATTGAAGTAAAAACATTAGAAGCCGGGACAAAATTTACCACTTTAGACGGAATTGAAAGAACACTACATGAAGAAGACCTAATGATCTGCGATGTAGAAAAACCCCTTTGTATTGCCGGTGTATTTGGTGGTTTAAATTCAGGTGTTACCGAAAGAACAACAAATATTTTCCTTGAAAGCGCATATTTTAACCTCATTTCTGTACGTAAAACAGCAAAGAGACATGCTTTAAGCACTGATGCTTCTTTCCGGTTTGAAAGAGGTATAGATATAGAGAATGTAGATTATGCACTACGCAGGGCAGCGTTATTAATACAAGACCTGGCCGGTGGCGAAATAACAAGTGATATTGAAGAGTTTTATCCTAAAAAATTCAAAGATTTCCAGGTATTTTTGGCTTTTGAAAAAATAAATAAACTCATCGGACAGGAAATACCAACAGACATTATTAAGTCTATATTGATGTCATTGGAAATTAAAATTAACAATGTTACCGAATCAGGACTCGGACTCACGATCCCTTCATACAGGGTTGATGTGCAGCGCGAAGCCGATGTGATTGAAGAAATTCTTCGTGTTTACGGATATAACAATATTGAGTTTACAACAAAGCTTAATGCATCAATCTCTAAAACCTCTAAGTTTGACGATCATAAACTTCAAAACATAGTTGGTAATCAGTTAGTATCCCTTGGATTTCACGAAATGCTGGCCAACTCATTAACTACGCCGGAGTACATTAAGCTTACCGATCAACTTAAAGCAGTGCACAATGTTGAAATACTGAATCCTTTAAGTAATGACCTTGCCGTTATGCGACAATCATTACTCTTTTCAGGATTAGAAGCCGTTTCTTATAATATTAATAGAAAAAGGAGTAATATTAAGCTTTTTGAGTTCGGTAAGTCGTATCACAAATATGCAAATGAAACCGTTGAGAAAAAACATCTGACACTATTAATAACCGGTAACAGAAGCATAGAAAACTGGAAAGTAAAAGAAGAAAAAAGTGATTTCTTTTACCTGAAAGGTATTGTAATTTCTATCCTTGAACGATTAGGGATTGCTAATGTAAAAACACGTCCGACAAAAAATGATATATTCACTGAAGGCATCTCTTTTGCTACTGGTGATGATGCATTAGTTGAATTAGGTATTCTGAAAAAGAACATTTTAAAACATTTTGATATTAAACAGGAAATGCTTTTTGCTGATTTTAACTGGAGTAATGTTATAGAAGCTGCTGCTCAAAACAAAACCAGTTTTACCAATATTCCTAAATATCCTGAAGTAAGAAGGGACCTGGCTTTATTGTTGGATAACAAAGTTTCTTTTGAAGAAGTATTTAACATAGCTATTCAAAGTGAAAACAAATTACTGAAAGACGTGAATTTATTTGATGTGTATGAAGGTGATAAGTTACCATCGGGCAAGAAGAGCTATGCAGTAAGTTTTATATTGCAGGACAATGAAAAAACACTTACCGATAAGCAAATAGATAAAATAATGAACAATCTTCAACAGAATTTTGAGAAACAGCTAAATGCTGAGTTGAGATAGTTTTGTTTTTAGACCTGACAGGTTTTAAAAACCTGTCAGGTCTTGAATAATATATATTATTGTTTTCCCTGATATTCTTTATGATAAAGATCTGCCAGGCGTACTTCAATATAATCTATAATCTTGTTTTCGGGTCTATTATTTTTAAACATAACGTAGATTTTTGGCAGTAAAGTTTCTTTCAGTTTTTTTAATTCGCCGGTTGGTGCTTTAACTTCTTCCATTGTTAAGTCCCATTGTCTTAATTCACTCAACATAACTCTATGTGCTGTATGCTTTTTCTCAATAAGGGCCAATTCATCAATATCCTCCTGACGTTTATAAGTGTTTACCCTTGACTGTATGGTCTCAAATTCACTTTGAATATCACGATCCGCTTTTTCTGCTTCAAAAATGAGTTTTAGATAAGCATCAAAGATCCACTGGTCATATTTTAAAAGGAATTCTTCGTATTCAAAAAGGGCATCGAGATAAACAATGGCTGTTTCCTTGTATTCCTTTTTAGATTTTTTTTCAGCATTTTGTAGCGCCTTTATCAGTAATTCCAGGTCTGCCTTTTTCTGATTCACCATAAAGGCTTTTTGGTTTCCGGGATCCAACGCATTTATTTCTTGTGTGACTTCTGTAGGCGTACCTTCAAAATAATAGTCTTTATAGTTTAATTTTACCAGGTTCTTATCGATTTTAGGGTTCCTGGAAAAAGAAGGTTTTTTTATTCCGAAAACATAATTATAACCAAAGGTGGCAGTAAATTCGCTAACATCCGGGTTTGTACCCCCGCTTCTAAACAGTTGAATTGCATTCAGGTTAAAATTGTGCTTTTCTTTTAAAACATAAGAAAGGGTGCCTCTCAGGTTGGAAACAGTAGTTTTCCCAGCTGTATTTTCGGTTTCGTTGTAGGATATGGCCAACATTGAGTTCAGCGATTTGTTAAAAAATCGCTTTCCAACGCTTAATGTGGGACCCCAGGTAGTGGCATCTTCCATACCTATGGTATTGTAAGTATAGTTGATAGCCGAGGTAATATCAATTTCATTTTGAGGAAAACCGATGGTATAGGCCGTATTTATATTATGAAAAGTTGAAGCTTCTCCTACTCTTACCACCCCGTCCTGTTCATTTGCAATGTCATTCAGGTTATAGTTTATGTTCAGGTTTTGCCTGGAGGTCTCTTCCTGTTGCAGTATCCAGTTCACATTCAAATTTGCCGTTTGCGAAAGTTGACGGTAATTAAACTCTTCAATTTCATTGTCAAGCAAATTTTCATCATTAATATCATCAAACTGATTGGGTTTTACATTGGTGTAAGTGCTGAAATTTGAATAGGAGCCTGTTATGTTTACTTTTTCTGAAAGTATAAACGTTGAATTCACAGAACCAAGTATACGGTTGGTATTATTGGCTTTCAGGTTCTTTAAGTCATCCCGTTGATAACCAACATTAAAAGTAAGGGAGAGTTTATCTTTGAACATGGTGGTGGTGGTGTTCAGCGTAATATTTTCCAGGTCATTATTAAAAAAATAGGCTCCTAATGTTTCATAACCCGGGTCAATGCGTTCATACCCCACCCCTACTACAGTACGGTTAATTACATAATTTAATCCTGCTTTTACTGCGGAATAATATTCAGTGGATGTCCGGTTATTAAAAAACATGGAAGCTATTCCTGTTTTGCCGGTATCATTTTCCTCGGCCCTTAGATCTTTTGTAATGGCTGTCGAGGCATATTCAGCCTGTAATGAGAAATCCTGGCTTATTTGCACATCCCCGTTAATACTTAGCACCAGGTTTTCTTTGGGCAAGATCCCTCTTTCTTCCGGCACCTGGGATATAGAAGTGATATCATCTTTAGCGTAAAAACCAATAACCCCTACTGTAAATTTTTCCTGTTCGTAACTGGTTTTTAATCCGTATCCCATTCTTGTAAAAGCAGGTAAAGTACGCGGATCACCATCATCTTCAGTGGCTCTTAACAGCCTGCCGGACATGGCGCTGATTTTAAAGTTTCCGGGCGGAGTAAGTTCAACACCTCCACCGGTAAATTGGTGTCCGCTTAAGGTGTATGGCGAAAACATCATGTTTACATTCCCGATATGGCCTGTAATCCATTTATATCTGGGGTGCAGGCTGAGCCTGTTAAAATCAAACGGCAGTTTATAACCCATATCTTTCCCCTGGTTAGAATAGCTGTAGGTAATGGGTATGGAAAAACTATAAATATTTACATTAAGGCTGCCCTGCAGGTAATAGGTAAAAGGCTCCCTGTTGTTGTTAATGTTGGAATTGTAATACACAGAACTGGCCGAAACCGCACCACTTACCTGTAATGGTTTACTGGAGGTGATGGTTTCATAATCCAGCGTTTGGGAAAAACCTTTAAATGACAAAAACAGTAAAAACAGAAAGTAAAGTTTTTTCAATGTTTAAAGGTGTTATATAGTTTGGTATAGTTTAGGTAAAAACAATCTTTACCCTGACAAAAATGTTTTAAATTTTTTTGTAAAACCTGTATGTTGATAATGTGGGATGATTATTTTCAAAAAACTCAGATCTGATTTGAAATTTATTGTCCATTACAAAAATCTCTGCGCGGAAGTCAATCTCGTTATCAGTATCTGGGTTTTGTGTAAACGTATAATGACCAGTTTGTATGTTTATCCATCGATAAGTAGTTGTGCTAATTTCGTCACAGTTTTCATTTTCATCTGAAGAACTACTTTTAAACACAGTTCTTGTTAGTTTTCCATCTTTTGAAAATTCAATAATCTCTTTTTTATCACAATCAGTTAACATTATTGCATCAGGTTTTATGCTTTCCAACTGCCATTTTCCATATACAGGCTCATATTCTGAATCTTTACTGCAAGAAACTAACGAGATTATGAATAGAAAGAGGATTACTAACCTTAAGTATATTTTTTTCATTGGATTTAGAGTTTGTGTTAAATTTAAAAGTAAATTTTTATTAATACTTTGTATTGACAGTCGTATAAAGCCTGCCTGAATAAAGCAGGCTTTTGAACAGCAATTCTTTATTTAATTTTACTATAAATAGTTACATCATCTCCATCTGTCCAGAGTAATTGATTGTTAGAAATTGTAAATTCAAGTGAATACTCATCTATTACCTCATCTCCTTCAATATCCTGAAAATTACCAGTGTAACTATTATCGCTATTTTTCACCCAGGTTCCTGCAGTATCTTCCAAGTAACATTCACCATCAAAATCGTCGTAATAATTATCTTCAACAATATTATCCGAGGTGAAAATAAAGTTGCTCTTTTTTCCACAGTCGGTTAATGTCAATTCCACGCCCCCAGAAGTCTCTGAAACTATAGTCCATTTACCTACAATGGGGTCAGTGTTGTTTCCTCCATCATCATCACTGCTGCAGGCTGTAAAAAAAGAAGATACTAAAAGGCTAAGAATTAAAAATTTGTTTTTCATGATTAAATTTGTTTTAAGGTTTATGTTATATAATTGATTATAAGAAGCCGAAATTTTCCCGGCTTTTCATTAATTTATATTTATTATTCTCTTGTGTAAATCTCAGTATAAGAAAAACTTGCACCCTTCTCATACATAGAAAGGGTATTGTTATTGTTGGAGAAAGTAATTTCAAATTCATATTCATCCTCATCAGACTCATACATAAATACATAATCTCCTTCGCCTTTATTTTCCCATGTTCCAGGACCTTCAGAATCTAATTCACATCCGGAATCTGAATCATAATAAGTACTACTATGAAAAGTACCGTCGGTATTAAAAACCATAGTATCCAGCATATCACATTCAGAGATTTCTATCTCTTCACCATCTTCTATAAGTCCCGTATACTTCCATGAACCTACAATGGGGTCATTGTTGTTTCCCCCATCATCATCACTGCTACAGGCTATAAAAAAAGAACTTACCAGTAGGCTAAGAATTAAAAATTTGTTTTTCATGATTAAAATTGTTTTTAAGGTTAATATTTGTGTTAAAATTTATATGTATTTAATTTACTTTATATTCTGATTTTGCTTTCTTTTTTGTGTCAAAGCAAAATTCTTTACTTGGTTTTCATATGTATTAATTGGCACGAGCGCGATACTCCGACAAGTTCAGCACTAGTACTCGCTCTAGCTGGGAATTATAATTTTTACAATCTACCGCTGCCAACACACTCCCCAAACTCTCCTGTTGTTGGGTTCAAAACCCTATTTTCATGCCATTCACGGTCATATCCTATCCAGACAGATGTAACTAAATTCCCAGAGTTATCTTTATCCCAACTTATATGATTAAAAAATATACTATCAGGCGTATAAGGATCTGGTGGATTGTCTGGCCCCAGCCTATTGACAGCAAGTTGAGATATTAATTTGGGAGGGGTTAACACCATATGTAAACTTCCATTAGGTCTATAAATTACGGCATTATTGGGAGATGGAAATTCTTTGTCTTCTAAGGGGTAAATGGCTATGATATAATTCTCATCGACCGATGGATACGCAAAATTACATCTGTTTATGACCACTTCTTTTTTTTTATAAATCCATTTTACTCCTTTAACTGAACCATTATAAAAATTTTGTACATTTTCTTCTGAATTATTCTTGAAAACGTCATCAATTTGATAGCCAAACTCTACTTTAAGTTCAACTCCTGTAGAGTTAAAAAAACTAAAATTTTCAATTAAATTATTCAAGAGAAACCCCCTTTCTATTGGTTATACTGAGATAACTTTCCCAATTGTTATTGCCTAAATATTCCATAAATTCATATTGTTGTTGATTTCCATAATAAATAGTGCCCTTATTTGGACCAGAGATTTCTTGAAGGGGGCCTACTACGCCATCCCGCGCCATGCTGGCGCGAGCATCTTGCTCGTGCCTACATTATTGCTTCATCATCTATAGAGTTATTAACCACGCTGCTCCTTCTTAGACCCAGTCGATTCTTCGATTTCCCGACTTTTAGCAATCTTCAAACTTTTTTACACTTACTTTGTTTGCTTCATTTCTCTGTAATATTTTTTAACTCACGTTTTACTGTTTCCACAAGCATCCTGGGAGACTCTATTTTTTAATATTTTATGTCAATGAACGTTTTTTATGTCCTACCTATGGTAGGTAAATCCGCTAAGTCAGGAGCCCAACCAAAGGTAGGCAGGCTTTGCGGAGCGAGGTTAATCTTTATTTTCATTGTAGCCTGGTGGTAATACACCATATTTGTCTTTAAACTCTTGTACAGTAATATCCATCGGAAATAACCCTTTATTTATATCAAGTACTCTATTGAAAATAATAGAGAAATCAATTTCCTTTTTCTTTAATGCTGCATATACTTCTTCCCATTGAACGGTTTTTCTGTAGTGCAAATATAGATTTGCAATTTTTGATATCTGTTCCTGACTTAATTTAGCAGGTAGAGTTAATGGTGCAATACTATCGTCAAGTCCATATGGCCATACTCCATACTTATCTTTATAATCATATACTGCACGAGGCTCTCCCATATTTCCATAAAACTCATGAGGGTCGGCATTTTTCACAAACTCTTCCCATTCTTGTTTTTCTTTTTGTTTCTGTTCTTCACTTTTAGCATTTTCTTTTGCTTGTTCTATAGCTTTTTCTCTTTCATGAACCCTATCTAATACTAACATTAATTGGTTTCGTCGGTCCAATTCATCAAAAATCTCATGCCATTGTTTAGATTGAGGAAATTCCATAGCCATTTCAACCAAAATGGTTAATATATCTTCAGTTAGTATTTCAGGTAATTCTTCTTTGTTAATTCTTTTCATATTATTGTAATTCTATAAAATCAATGTAATACACTTCCATTCCATCTATGATTTTTTGTACCCCCCGCTGCGCAAAGTCTCCCGACTTTGAGCAATTTTCATAATATTTTCACCCTACTTTATATTTATTGTTTGCTTTTATCTCTTTGTCATTACTCTTTATTATTTCCTTATCATTGTACCCACAAGCATCTTGGCAGGCTCTATTTTAGTGTTTTATGTCAAAGAACTGTTTTAATTAATGCACTACCTATGGCTAGGCAAATTTCCAAATCAAAGAATTTTGAAAAATAGTATTTTAATTTTCTAAGATTTTTATTTGTAATTCATATAACTCTTGCATTCTCTCCATTAAATATTTACCTAACATGGGATCGTTGGGGGGGCTTCGGAATATATCCGATAAACATTTTGAAGAGGATCAAAATCATTTTTATTATAATTTTTTTCTTCTTTATCAGCAATACTTTTAAAAACTCTCTTATAAGACTTCAAAATATCATTATGCGCCTTAAAATTTTCATTATGAGTAAGATATTCTAAAAGAGCTATTAGTTTGATTAATTTTATTTCATACATAAGTTTGGAAATTTTAAGCAAAATCATCTTTAGAGCCCAGCAACACAAAGCCAGCCTACCTTTGGTTCGTCTCCTGATTTTATTAAATACTATATTCATTTATCTGCTTTCCATTTTATTATAAATTTCTCCTGTGTTTGCATTTACAATATATCTAAGATCATATGGCCAGCTAGCAACATAAACTTCCAATAATTCTTTTCCTTTGTAACAATTTATATATTCCTGATAATGTTCCAGAGTGATAAAATCTTCTTTTTTTTGCAATTCAGGAATGATTTTTCTGATACCTATAACTCCATCGTAAGGAAATTTCCACATCATCTTCAAATCATTTTTCACATATCCATAAGCAAATAAGTGTCCTGTACCACTATCTTCTTCTTCTCTAACTACAAATACATCAGTAAATTCATAATACTGTCGTATTGTATAATGGGTTTTTACCGTGTAACCTCCAACAATAAAGGAATTCATTGAATTAATAATTATCATTTCACTAGCCATAAAATCAATTTAATATGTTATCTAAATCATCAACTTTCTTAAACCATTCAATTTTTGCTCTTTGTTCTCGTATTTCATATTGGACAGCGCCACCAGGCTGATGTCCTTGTCCTGGCCAATCTTGTGGTCTTGCAACACTTTTTCTAACTTTTGTGCCAACAGGGCTTATGAGGCAGAATTAGTTACTTAAAGTTTTCAGGATTATCCAAACCCCAAGGGTTCCATATAGTCCTTATCACTTCTAATTTATTTACATCTAACCAAATATCTGCTTGACCATCATACATACAAAGAGTATTTTTATCTTTTCTCCATATTTCTGTTATAGTGTTTTTAGAATATTGCCAAACTATTCCTGACTCATTTAAAAGAAAAACATCAGAAAGTTTACTCATAACAGCAATTACAGAATCAAATTCTTCAATTGAATTAATTCCTTTATCTATAGTAATTTTCAAATCTCCAATTTTTAAGCAATCATCTTTTAACTGTTCATATAAAATCATAATTAAAAATCATTTAATTGTTTATACCATTTTGTCTTTTCCATAAAAGGAATATTCCCCCAATTATCCACTTGAATTTGCACTCCTCCTCCAGCACCCCATTTATTTCCGGAAGCATAGCCTTTCCAAATAGTTGTTCCTTTTGGAATTTTAACAAGAGAAGCCTTTGTAGGGGTGGAGGGTAAAGCAAATGATTCTTTGAATTTTTCTGGACTTTTCAATAATTGTTTATAATCCTCTATAGTCATCATCCATCTACCTACTTGACCTCTAGTTCCATGAACTCTAATAAACAGAGCATCCTCAGCTAATTTTATTTGATCTGCAAAAGTGTTGGCTTTATAAGGTGGTATATAGTTTTCTAATTTTACATCAATATTATCAGCAATATATTCCAATTTAAAATTATTATTAGCTGTTTTTGCTCCCCATTGTTTTGTTAAGGATGATTTTATATCAGTTTTATTAATTTTATTGTAAAGAGTTTTTGCTTCATCAATAGTTATATTATCCCACTTTTTTATTAGATTTAATATATCATCTATTTCACCTGCAACTTTAACCCCCACATCATCCCCTTCCTTAACAATGGCTAAATTACCAAAAGATTCACCTCCCGTATCATCAATATATTTTATATTCTCCAGGATTTCGAGGGTATTTCCATTTTCTATCCATTTTATCTCCCTCAAAATACTATTTGCATCCATTTTGGCTATAAAACGGCTTACATTGTTGCCAATGTGTATAATTACGTGTTGGCCTGTTCTTGTTACCGATAACCCGGCCCGGGAAACCATTTTCATTAAATTCAGGGCTTCTTCCAACGGATTTACCAATTTCACAATACTGGTAATCTTCCCTGCTTTTGTAACTGTGGTAAAAGACACAAAAAATGTAGCTACAAACACTACATCCTTACCAACATTGTAACTTACAATAGCATCGGGTTCACCACTATATTTTTTTGCAAAACCTTCAACTAATGTATTTAAGATTCCTGCTTCCAAAAGTTTATTGATGTCTTCTTTCATCCGCTTCTGGTTTTCTTCAGAAGTAGATACTTTAATAAGCAGCGATGCCAATTCCGGAATGGCTTTCGCTTCATTTATCAGTCCATTGTAGAATCCACATATAAATGCATTCTCTAAGTGATTATTACTGAATATGGGATTATAACCGGAGAGATGGGGATTCCAATATCTTTCTTCTAATTTAAAACTCTCTAATCCCTGAACTCCCCAATCTAGAAACTTTATCGCCAGTAACGCCATGATGTTCCCATCATAGGCTTCCGCTTCCTGAACTAGAGCATAAGAATTTACGTTCCTTTTAATTTCATCAAATAATATGGTTGTTTTTAACGACTGGGGGCTAGCCTCATTCAAAAGAGAGACAATGTCTTCCTTTGTGATATTATTTTGAAGTAAGTCTGCATTTACATTTGCACCCAAGCTTAATTTAATAAGTGCCTTGTCATTTTTCTTTTGAATAAAAATTATTATTTCATCATTTTTTGGAATAATAGATTCTATTGCTTTTAAGATTTCTAATTGGGAATTATAGGTATAAACTTTGACCTTATATTTCCCTCCCGGGTTTAAACCGGCTAAATAATTTTCAAATTCGCTACTAAGAATTCCTTCATAGTCAAAAATTTGTCTGGATAAATCTGTTGGCAGAATCTCAAGCGATAATTTTTCTTCTTTATACACGCCATCCATCGACTGATGTATTTCAAAATCGAAACCGGATTCGGCCACATCACTAATCTCTTCACTATTTTCAATCTCTTTTTCAGCTTTTTCAATGCTTTGTTGTAACTGGTTATGGGCACTTATTTGGTTGGAAGTCCCGCTGCGCAAAGTCTCCCGACTTTGAGCAATTTTCATAGTCTTTTACCACCTATCTTTTCATTATGCTTTTATCCCTTTGTCCTTAATCTTTAGTATCTCCTTTTTACTGTTTCGACAAGTATCATGGGAGACTCTATTTTTTAATATTTTTATGTCAATGAACGTTTTATATTATTCCGCTAAGTCAGAAGACCCGTCTGCCCACGAGGCAGGCTTTGCGGAGCTGGGTTGGGTTGTAAATAGCCAAATGATTCTTCGAACAAGCAATAGTTCCTATTATTTTGTATCACCAATTATGGAACTGATAGGCTTCGTCAGTACCCGCAGCACTATTAGACTCTATACAAATTAATTGATTTCCATTTACTTGAAAGGTTTTCTTTAATTCCCACTTTTGTCCTTTATCAAAGACTATGTTTACAAAATCACCATTTAAAGTAAATTCCCCAGAATAACAATTTTCAAAGTCTTCCTTTTTAAATGCTATTGTCCCATCTTTACTTTCTTTGCGTTTTCGTTTTGCAATGCCATCCACAGAGAATAAATAGGCCCAATGAATTACTCCTGTTCTTTTATTACCACCAGCCACATAGTCAGTATAAGGCTTAGGATTATCTAAATAGTAACCATCGTATCTGAAGGAAAAATAATGTATATATAAGTATTTCAGTAATTTCATTGCTTGTCTTATTAGGTTGAATGAAACAGGTTTAAAGCTTCGTTTATCTTTGAAGGTGTATTTCTCTGCCAGTTTAGATATTTTTGAAAATCAAATTTTTTTCCGCTTGACGTTTCTTCAGTGAACTTTTTATATAATGAACTATAGTATTGTTTTGCTTCCTTTTCATCATTCAACTGACCTCTGTATTGCTTTGATAGGTTTACGTTGTTGAACAAATAATACTCCAATATAAAATCTAACCTTATCCAATCACTTTGGCCTCTTCGAATCCATGCTTCAAGACCTTCATATTTTTGGTCTACATATTTTAACTCTAGTTCTTCCGAATTATCTTTCATCTCTCTCTTTTGATTCATTGCTATTTCAGGTATGTAAAATTTGATGCGTTATATGTATAGCCTAAACCACCTTGTGAAACTGGCTTAGTTAGCAGTTCATGTTCTCTACCAAAAAAAGAAAGGGTTCCATCAGGTTTGTAAATATTTGATGGTAGTGTAGGGTCAGAAACCACCCTAATCACATCACCTCTATTTGCAGCATCCCGTAGCCATGGCTCATTAACATTCTCCCATATTTGCTGGTCTGTCCAACCTGAAGGAATATTTTCGCTCAGAACATTTACGCCACCTTTGTTCTGGCCCGACTTAGATAATCTTGAATCAATGATTTCACAAGTTCCTCCACAAGAAGGATCTTTCCATTTCCCTAGTATCGTTGTAGTCTTATTTGGATCACAAACAATATCTTCACCAAATCCAGAATAGTTTACATTCAGATTCCCATCAACAATCTTTCCAACTTGGCGACCCTTATTTAAAACTCTCACCTCCGATGATGATTTTATCGCACTAATGGTAATACCATCCACATCACCAATGACTCCATCATATTTGTTCAGGTTATCAATAAACTTCTGTGCACTCCTATGGCCTGTAAATATCTCCTCAAAAGCTTCCTGACCTACTTTTCCATTGTAAGCAAACCTTCCTTTGAACTTATTGAGTACCTCAAGATTGGAAGGGATTTTACGCAAATTCGGAAAGTCTCCCAGAGCTTTCCAACTATCAACCAACTCAGGATTCTTGGCCACAGCCTCAGCAAAAGCCTTATTATTTAAATCTTTATTTAAGGCTTCCAGTGTTTGCTTGTCAAATTTATGCTTTTGTAATTGTTTTAAAAAGGCTTCGGCTTCCTTTGAACTTAATTTTATGGTAGTGTATGTGCCGTCGGTTAGTTTTACGACCTTACCTATGTTTTTCATTGTTGTTAGATACACTAATGGGATGGTAGAGGCAAATGAAATGGTAGCATTTACTCCATCCCCTTCTATAATATACCATGCTCCATTAATAGCATCAAAGGCTTCGCCCGCTACTGGTATCATACCTAATCCAT
This sequence comes from uncultured Flavobacteriaceae bacterium, assembly GCA_937901915.1. GTDB lineage: Bacteria > Bacteroidota > Bacteroidia > Flavobacteriales > Flavobacteriaceae > Abyssalbus. The sequence goes on along the minus strand of CALGUD010000010.1, from coordinate 1,276 downwards.
CCAATAATAAATGACCTGCTTCTGCACTCAGCAATGCTTTACAAAGGTATTCCAGAGCACATGAAAGGCAATCATAATCCGGTTCATGAAAAGCATACCATTTACCTTCATCTGTATGATACTGGAAAGATATGATTTCACCATTTTCACCTTCAGGTACAGTATAGATATAGGAAATTTCACCCTTGCTGTTATGTACAGACCTAATAAATCCACCTCTGCCAAAATAGTTATAATGTCCCCATATATATTCATCAAATGCATCCCTGGAAACCTCCGGAAGACAAGTAGTATAACCTGTAAAATCCTCTACTAATTCTGACTTACTATCAAACCGGATTTTTTTGTTAATTAAAAGATTTCCTTCGCCAGTCTCATTGATTGCAGTAGCAGTGTACTTTCCTTTTAGAGCAAAATATAAACAGTCCGTGTATAGCATAGGCTGTATTACTATGGCTATAATGTTACCAGTGTCAGGTAAAGGAGCAAACTTGTATGGCTGTTGCCTTTCTTTTGTTTTATAACCATTAAACTTATTACCTGTAAAATATCCATTGTAAATGGAGTCACCTAATGTAAATCCACTTAGAACTCCATAGGCTACTTTTAAACTGTTGCTTTTCAGGAATCTTGGTTTTGCTTCTTTTGGCAATGTTACGGGCACACCCGCCGGGGAAATGTATATCCTGTTCTCACTAACATTTTCAAATATATTATCAAGCTGTTCGAAGGTGTCTAGTAATAATTCCTGATTGCTTTCTACATTCGGGCTATCTGAATCGTCTGGATTCACCAAATTCGATACCAGGTTTTGTTTTATAATTTCATCATTTTTCCCCTCAGCGATATCTTCCTGGGCTTTTATGATAGCTTCTTTTACATTGTTTTTGTCACTGATAAAATTCTGTAAGTTTTGTTCCTGCTCTTCTGTCAGTCCATTATTTGGGTCTGCCAGCGATTGGCTCATTAAATCAATAAAATTGTTGGCATTTTGGTTGAGCTCTATTCCCTGTTGTATAGACTCTATAAGCTGGTCAAGTTCCTTATCGATGGCATTTGCAAGGTCAACAACTGCTTGCGGTATTTGGGCAGCTGCCTCTATCTCATCCCCAATATCATCCAATCCTCCCCAGGTAGGATCATAATCGGTTTCAATAATGCCTTCTATAAACTGGTAATCGGTATTGATCTTAATGTTGTTAAAGCTTACCCGTACTTTGGTGTCCTGGAGGTAGGGGACTACTATATATCCGGCCCCCCCCCCCCCTCCCCCGCA
>CALGUD010000009.1 GCA_937901915.1 uncultured Flavobacteriaceae bacterium | reverse complement strand
GGGGGGGGGGGGTCAATGGAAAGTGTAGGCTTGAGTGGTATTGATATCGAGCCGATATCAGAAAATTTATTTCTATTAGCTTCTGAAAATTCTGGGAACTTTACTGGTATTTATTTAATAGGAGGAGGGATAACTTTAGATACTACTACAAAAGATAATAATCCAGGGACATTAATCATTACAAACTTTGATGAAGAAAACTTCATCATTTCCGGAACTTTTGAATTTACGGTTTTAGATGACGATAATAATGAAATTAAAATCACCGAAGGCCGCTTTGATGTAAAATATACCAATTAAACACACCATTTAAACCATATTGTTTATGAAACAAAAATTATTTTTACTGTTTGTACTTGTTTTTACCTTTGTGCAATCCCAGCAGCATATAGATACCGGGGTGGCAAGCCAAACCAATACTGTTTTCAGCCTGCTTGAAAAGAACCGGGTACCCCACGGGATATTGCTTGATTACGGCTATGATTTTGTTTCCATACCCAATTATGACGGGGTATTGCGGGATAATAACTATATTACCCCGTCCATTTATCGAAACCTTTACGCAGGCATCTTATCTTCACGAACTACCACTTCGGTCCCCGAACTGGAAGCGCCTGACAACCTGGAGGCCGGATGGAAGAATAAACAAAAAAGTGAGGCCAACCGGGTGGGGGCAGGCAGTGCTGTTTCCACATTGGTGCTTAATGGCTTGTATTATAAATATGCCCGTTTTAGAAGTGATGCACTTGCTACAAATAAAATACAGGTTGTAAATAATAAGTATGACGATGTATATGTAAACGGAACTTGGCAAAACCCCTATGAAACAGATGATGCCTTTGCGATGACCCTTCCGGTAAAAAGTACCTCTAATTCTACAGTGTCCCTGATGTTACATCCGGATAACTGGTACACTAACCAATCTTCTTCCATAGATAATTTTGCAGTGAATTTTGGCGATGGCAGTGGTTATAAAGCCTTAAGCATAGGCACCCCGCTAGTCCATACTTACAGTATTGATGGTAATTTTACGATTACCTACCGTATGCGGTTAACAAACGGGCAGTACTTATACTGCCGGAACAAACTTATAGTAGAAGGGGCGGCCAAAAGGGCCATTATAGCTGCACGGAACCCCAATTGTAATTTAAGGACCGAAATTGTTCCTGCTACCAGGGCTTACCAGGGGGTGTATGGTTCGGCAACCCTACAGATTGCATATGCAAATACCTGTAATGAGATTAGAAAGCCCCTGATTGTGGCAGAGGGGTTGGACACAGGGCTTTTTTCAGCTAATAATAGCATTGGGGATAGTGATATTAACAAGTTTTTTAATACAGTAAGATTATCTGGTAGTGCTGATCTGCAAAACCTAATTACCAACCATGCTTCTACAGGCTACGACATTATTTATGTAAACTGGAACAACGGTACCGATTACCTGCAACGTAATGCGTATGTACTGGAGGCTGTTATAAAATGGGTAAATGATCATAAAATAGGCAATACACCCAATGTGGTACTGGGGCAGAGTATGGGTGGGGTGATAGCCCGCTATGCATTGCGTGATATGGAAAACAGGGGGGAAGACCATGAAACAGGCTTGTACATAAGCCATGATGCCCCTCACCAGGGTGCCCATGTACCGCCGGGATTCCTTTATATGGCACGGCACACCCTTAAAGAAATTATCACCACACCTATAGGTGGCTTTGGTGTTTCACTGGCCAGTGGTGACATACCGGTACAGGATGCCCGCCAGCTCATAGACCAGCCCGCAGTAAAGCAATTACTGATCAATTATGTAAACAGTAGCTATAAAATAGATAACAATGTACATGACACATGGCAAAATGAACTTAAAAATATGGGGTATCCCCGCAATACGCGTAATATTGCTTTAAGTAATGCCAGCCATTGTGCATCAACACAAGGATATACTTCCAATCAACGTTTGTTTCGCCTGCATGGTTCCGGAGGAACCAGCCCCTTTACAGATATTGCCTTGTTTATTACCGGTTTGGGAGCAGTAGTTGGTGATGCATTTGACGATACATCAACATTCCTGCTGGGTTTTTTACCGGGTTCAGCAAATCTGAGTTCAAATTTTGAAGTGAAAGCATTTCCTTCATCCGGCACAGCAAACATTTATAAAGGAAGCATTACATATAAGAAAAATTTATTATGGGTGGTTCCTGTTACCAGAACAGTTACAAGTAAGTCTTTTAATTCTCAACCGGGAGACCTGTTTCTGGATAATTTCCCGGGCGGCATAAATCCTACAGGGTTAAATAGTAGTAGTGACTATGTGAACAACTTTTTTGGTGGTTATAAATACAAACTGGAGGTGAACCTTGATTTTAATTTTATTTCCGCTACCAGTGCTTTAGATGTAGGAAGTGGCAATGCTACCTTAACCGCTGCCGATTATCTAAAAGTATATGCGAAAGATAATCCCCCTACAGGTAATAAGGCCATCCCTTTTATCAATTTTACAACTTCTTATAATGTTTCGGCAATCAATGAGCCTCATATATCTTTTAACGCCAAGAACGGTAACTGGTTGGCTAATGAGCTCAATGGTGTAAGCAATAATATTTTTAATTGCGCTTATACTTGTGCAAATATAATGATTACCGGGCCTGAGAGTATTTGTTCTTCAGCAACTTTCAGCGCTTCCCTACCACCCAATACAAATGTAAATTGGTCGGTAAATCCGTCTAATGCATTAAATTTTACCCAGGGAAGCTCTACAACCACTTTTACACGAAAGAATAATTTTAACGGTGTCGCCACAATTACCTTAAGAGTAACTTCTCCAAACTGTGATAGAAACCTGTTAGTTTCCAAATCTATTGAAGTTGGTAAAGTTGGATCGGGGTCAGTTTCCGGTACTAACGGTGTGTGCGCCGGGGAAGATTATTCTTATTATTGTAATCCGCCTGGCGGGCATAAGCCTTGGTACACTTACCGATGGACCATGCCAAATTCTTCCTGGCAAATCTACTTGCAAAATGCGAACACGATTTTAGCAGTACCTTATGGCTCTGACTTTGCAGGCCAGATAATAGCAGAGGTAAACAACGGTTGTGGTTGGTCTGTAGTAGGGGGACTTATTGCGTATCCATACTGTCCAGGTAATTATAGTTATAACGTGTATCCCAACCCAAATAGTTCGGGGTCATTTACGGTAGACATTATTGACGATATTGAAAAAAGTAAAAATAAATCCATACAGGTAGACTCTTCCAATGAACAAACCAATGAATTGGCCATTGAAGTGTATGATTTTACCGGGAATATAGTAAAAGCAAAAGAAGTAATAAAAAACAGGTCTCAAGTAGACATAGCCGGTTTGCAGAGCGGATTATACATTTTAAAAATACATCACAACGGTGAAATAATAGAAAAAAAGATTATAATAGAATATTAGTTATAAAAAAAAGCGATGAGTCTAAAATATCAGGATTTTTATGGATCCGAGCTTGACCGTTTGTTTAAAAACTGTACTTTTGCACCGGATTTCAAACAAAAATAATGGCGACAAACAGAACATTTACCATGATTAAGCCCGATGCTGTAGAAAACGGACACATTGGTGCAATTTTAGAAAAAATAACAGCTGCCGGTTTTAAAATAGTGGCAATGAAATATACACAGCTGAGCAAAAGAGATGCGAGGGAATTTTATGCCGTTCACAAAGAAAGGCCTTTTTATGGTGAATTGGTGGAATTCATGACCCGTGGCCCTATAGTAGCTGCAATTTTAGAAAAAGAGAATGCTGTGGACGATTTCAGGACTTTGATTGGTGCTACAAACCCGGCAGAAGCTCTTGATGGTACTATCAGGAAGTTATATGCCACTTCAATTGGTGAAAATGCAGTTCACGGTTCTGATAGTGATGAAAATGCAGCTATAGAAGGTGCTTTTCACTTTTCGGGCAGAGAAATATTTTAGTTATAGTTTTATATAGTTCAGACAAAAGACGCTCCTTAGGGAGCGTTCTTTATTTTCACTTTTTAGTTATTACAATTTCCCGGCATAATTTTATGATTCGGAAACTTTGTTAAGTTTCTTGAATTGAATGTAGGAGTAAACCACAGGAATTAATCCAATCACCGCTGTTATAACCAAAAATAAGTAAGTGTTATACGTTTTACTTACTACAAGGCTTGAAATTATTATTATGATACCGCCTATAAACCAAAGTTTACCTCCCAAAACATGGGTGCTTTTCCAAACATCTTCATTTTTTAGTGTCCATGGTGTTCTTATGCCAATAAAATAATTTGTTTTAATAGTTTTTGAGTAATTACCAAAAAGGGTATATAATATGCCTATACATAATATGATAAAATTGGGGTTAGAAAACGTTTGATTCTTTATTGAATATAAAATATAAACAGCTAATAGAGATATTAATAAAATGAGCAGGGTTTTTAGTTTTTGATATTTTTTACCCATAGCCTTTATCTTATTTTTCGGTACTATACTAAATATAACATAGATCAGAAGTGGCATGAGAGCAATGAAAACTAATTCTGATTTGTTACCGAAACGATCAATTTCCCCTTGTATGTTTAAATGTACTGGAACATTGGGTGGAAGGGAGTTATAGATGATCCCTAAATAGATAATGGGAATGAATGCGATTATAATCTGGTACAGTTCTTTTTTTAAAATAGCTTTCATATGTTTATTTTTTGACGGTTAAAATCCACGCTAATAAATCATCTAAAATGGTGGTGTTTAAAGCGTATTCAATGAATTGCCCTTTTTTTTCGCTGGTTATGAGATCTGCTTGTTTTAGTATATCAAGATGATGGGAGATACTGGGTTTTGAAATATCAAATTCATCCGCTATCTCTCCTGCATTCATTGATTTTTCTTTTAACAATTCAATGATCTGTCTTCTGGTCTCGTCGTTAAGTGCTTTAAAAAGCTTATTCACTATTTATATATTTAGACAAATATCTAAATATTAATTGAAAGTACCAAATCTTAATATGAATTTTAACTGGTGTATGATGTTAATTATTTGTAAATGAGAGGTTTAAATCTTATCACCTTAGTACTAAACTCTTTACCAATTCTTTTCCAAGTTCTTCATTGATCATTTTAATGATCTTTTCTTTTCCATAGCTTAATTCTTCCCTAAGGACCGATGAGGAGAGCGAAATGTAAAGTGTAGTGTTTTTTAGCTGGACATCGGTAGTGTAGTTATTTACGCCATTTCCCATAAGACTAACCCATACATCTTTTACGTTGACTTTATCCATACCGGTTTCGAGCTTATTTTCTTTAATAAACTCCTTTAAAGCTTCGCTTAATGATATATGTTCGTTATGTCTTGGCATGCTAATAAAAATGTAATGTTAATTTCAAGTCAAAATAGTATTTTCTCCATAATTACATAATCAATTCCTCCTTTAGAAAATCGATTTTCTGTTTCATTCATTTCAAACTTTTCATAAAAAAATACTTTATCAACTCTTGCATTACACCATATTTTTTTAACCTTAGTGGAATAAGCATAATTAAAAACATAATTCAAGAGCTGAGAGCCGTAACCATTTCCTTGTTCGTCAGGTAATGTAGCAAATTTTCTGAATTGAACATTGTTCTCATCAAAAAATAAAGATACGACAGAAATAAGTTTATTCATTTTCCAGAGCCCAAAATGTTGTCCTAAATCATCTTTTGAAAGTTTTACGTAAATAAGAGGTTTATGTGGCCACATTACTTCATGTCTAATTCCCCAGGTATCTGCAGCTGATATTTTTGTTATTCTAATTTTCATTCTATAATCTGAATATCTCATACGACAACCCGGTTTCTTTAATCACTGCTTCAGTCCTTTCCGGGTGAGTGTCGCTTATAAAAATTTGTCCGAATTCTTCTTTATTCACCATTTTTATAATGTGTGAGACCCTATTTTCATCCAGTTTGTCAAAAATATCATCCAAGAGCAGGATAGGGGTTACCCCGGCTTGTTCTTTTATAAATTCAAATTGAGCCAATTTTAAAGCTATTAAAAAGGATTTTTGTTGTCCCTGGCTACCAAATTTTTTGATGGGGAATTGTTCGATCTCAAAGCTGAGGTCATCCTTATGTATTCCTACGGATGTATATTGTAATGCTTTGTCCTTGTTCAGGTTTTGCTCAAGCAGGGTTTTTAAATTATTCTCAAACAGATGGCTTTCATATGCAAGGTTAACAGTTTCCTTACCACCGGAAATTACTTCATATGCATTTTTAAAAATAGGTATAAAAGTTTCGAGGAAATTTTTCCGGGCATTGAAAATATAGTCCGCAAACTCATTTAACTGCTCATTGTAGATAGAAAGTGTTTCACCGTCAAAAGTATTATTAAGGGCAAAGTATTTTAATAGAGAATTACGTTGCGCAAGGGTTTTATTATAATTAATTAGAAATTTGAGGTATTTCCTGTCGCTTTGCGAAATAACACTGTCAATAAATTTTCTTCGGGTTTCACTGCCCTCAGTAATGAGGTCACGGTCGGCCGGAGAAATAATGACTAATGGCAAAAAACCTACATGTTCAGAAAACTTTTCATAGGCTTTTCCATTTCGTTTTATAATTTTTTTTTGCCCTTTTTTAAAGCTGCATATTATTTTTTCTTCCCGGTTATTTTTTTCAAACTCACCGTCAATTACAAAAAAATCCTCGCCGTGCTTTATATTTTGTGTTGCAATCGGGTTAAAGTAGCTCTTTCCAAATGACAAATAATATATGGCATCAAGTACATTGGTCTTGCCCATACCGTTGTTTCCGACCAAACAATTGATCTTGGAATTGAATTCAAAAGTTCGGGAAGTAAAATTTTTATAATTTATAAGCGATATTTTTTTTAAAAGCATATTCCTTAACTCCGCATTAATTTCTGCCGTTCAACTTGCTAAATTAAAAGTAAAATATGGAAAATAGTCAAATAAATTATCTTTCCTATCGGAAAATATTTATTTTTGCGGGGCTTAAATAAAGGAATAACATGTCAACGTATAAGAAAAAGGGGTATAAACCAAAAAATAAGAAAGAATCTGAACAGTTAATAGAATCAGAAAGTACTACAGCTGAAGTATTTAGCACCCTTGATGAAAAAGCTTCAAGAACTGAAGCATGGGTAGCGAAAAACCAAAAATATATATTGGGTTTTATTGGAGCAATAGTTCTCATAGTGCTTGGTTACTTAGGTTATGAGCAGTTTATTTTAAAACCTAAGGAAGCGGAAGCATCCAATGAAATGTTTTTTGCGCAGCAGGATTTTGACCAGGCCGTGAACAGTACGGATAAGGATTCATTATTTACTTTGGCTTTAGAGGGTCGGGATGGAAAGTTTGGTTTTATTGATATTATTGAGAATTACAAAGGTACAAAAGCTGCTAACCTGGCTAATTATAGTGCCGGAATGGCATATTTAAATATGAATAAATATAAGGATGCGATTTCATATTTACAGGATTTCGAATCTGAAGACCCTATACTTGGAGCCTTAGCCAAAGGAGGTATTGGTGATGCTTTTTCACAGTTAAATCAACCGGAAGAAGCACTTAATTATTATGAGAAAGCCGCTCAACATAGCAAAAATGATTTTACCACACCTAAATTTTTGTTTAAAGCCGGTTTAATTGCATTGGATTTACAACAAAAAGAAAAATCAGTAAAATATTTTCAGCAGATTAAAGATAATTATCCTGATTCTGAAGAAGGAAGGATCATAGATATCTATATTGGAAAAGCTGAGAACCTATAATTAAGTTAGAAGTTTTGTTATCATGCTGTTAATGTGATTATTTAGATAACGGCAAATAGTATATAAACATGGCTACTGAAAATAAAAATTTATCAAACTACGATAAAAATACAATCCCAAATGCGAAGGATATTCGGTTTGGGATTGTTGTTTCTGAATGGAATGATACTATAACCAAAAATCTTTTCAAAGGGGCTATTTCTGCTTTACTCGATTGTGGGGCGCTAGAGGAAAATATTATTAAATGGGATGTTCCGGGAAGTTTTGAGTTGGTTCACGGTTCTAAAAAAATGATAGAAACTCAAAATGTTGATGTGGTAATTGCCATTGGAAGTGTTATTGAGGGCGAAACTAAACATTTTGATTTTGTATGCACTGCAACAGCTAACGGAATTATGGATCTTAATGTAAAATACAATACTCCGGTTATATTTTGTGTACTTACTGACAAAACCATGCAACAAGCTATAGACCGAAGCGGTGGCAAACATGGCAACAAAGGAACAGAAGCTGCGATAGCAGCTATCAAAATGGCGGTGCTGGGCAGGTAAACTCCCGATTTAAGTTTCAGTTTTTATTCGAATTTCAAATCTCCATAGGTAAGTGATACGGATCACCTAAATGTTACTGACCTGGTTGTTGTACAGCAGTATCAATTTGTTGACATTTTTCCTGTATTCTGGCATAATTTGTGCATCATTTTAATTAAATTTGAAACAATTAAAACTATACTGTTGTGAAGATTAATGTATTTAAGACAAAAAAAAACAGAAGATTTAATTATACGCCACGTTACTATGATGGTAAAGATGTGGGCAACCCTTATGCTTTGGATTCAAAATTTGCCAAATACAGAGAAACTACAAACAGTGGAGATTTGAGCGCACAATGGAAAGAAGCAAGGGAAGCGAGCAGACACAGGGGAAACAGGGAGATTAATACAAGGTTGATCATTATTATAGCGATTTTGGTTCTTATAACTTTATATTTTCTTGATTTTGACCTTTCAATTTTTACTACAAAAAGATAAATGGCTGATGTAATAAAGCTTTTACCGGATCATGTTGCAAACCAGATTGCAGCTGGTGAAGTGGTGCAAAGGCCCGCTTCTGTAGTAAAAGAATTATTAGAGAATTCTATTGATGCCGGGGCTAAACAAATAAAGCTTATTATTAAAGATGCCGGTAAAACAATCATACAGATTATTGATAATGGAGTAGGTATGAGTGCAACAGATGCCAGGCTTTCTTTCGAAAGGCATGCTACATCTAAAATTCAGTCCGCAGCAGATCTTTTTCAACTACACACAAAGGGATTCAGGGGAGAAGCGTTAGCTTCTATTGCGGCTATTGCGCATGTAGAAATGAATACAAAGCCTGAAAACGATGAAGTAGGCACAAAATTAATTATAGAAGGAAGCAAAATAGTTTCACAGGAGGTAACTGTAACACCAAAAGGGACTTCCATAGCCGTTAAAAACCTTTTTTACAATATACCTGCACGCCGTAATTTTTTAAAGTCAGAGAATGTTGAACTAAGACATATTATTGATGAATTTCAACGGGTAGCAATGGCGCACCCCGATGTACAATTTGTTTTTTACAATAATGGCAGCGAAATATTTAATTTACCTGCATCTAATTTACGTCAGCGGATTGTGAATGTTTTTGGTAATAAAACAAATGAAAAACTGGTGCCTATCAATGAAGCAACCGATATAGTTAATGTTACAGGATTTGTTTGCAAACCCGGCTATTGTAAAAAAACACGGGGAGAACAATTTTTTTTTGTGAATAACAGGTATATCAGGAGTTCATACCTGCACCATGCCATCGTTTCCGCATTTGAAGGCTTAATACAAGATAAGGCGCATCCCGGGTACTTTTTATACCTGGAAGTAAATCCGAATACCATAGATATTAATATTCATCCCACAAAAACAGAAATTAAGTTTGAGGATGAGCATACTTTGTATGCAATTTTAAGATCCTCGGTTAAACATAGCCTGGGGCAGTTTAGCGTCGCACCTGTTTTAGATTTTGAAAGGGATTCTAATCTCGATACTCCTTACAATTATAAAAACAAGGAAGCCGGTTTACCATCCATAGAGGTAGATGCAAGTTTTAATCCTTTTAAAGAAGACAATAAAAAATCTGTTACAACTAACTTTAAAGGCAACGAAAAGACACATTGGGATAGTTTATATGTAGGGTTGCAATCTAAATCAAATTTTGAATCCGATTTTAGTTCTCTGGAGTTTGAGTCCGATGAAATTACAGGCTCCCTGTTTAGTCCGGATGAAAATATAAGCATGGTTACCTACCAGCTTCATAGAAAATATATAGTTACAACTATTAAATCCGGCTTAATTATTATAGACCAGCATAGAGCACATCAAAGAGTTTTGTATGAACAATTCTTAACGAATATAACGGTTAAAGAAGCGGTGAGCCAGCAATTGCTTTTTCCGTTAAATCTTAGTTTTTCTAAAGGTGAAATTAAAATGTTGAGAGAACTTAAAGAGAGCCTGGAAAACACAGGGTTTGCTTTTTCGGGTTTTGAAGATGATACAATAGAAATTACGGGGGTGCCTATGAACGTTTCTGAAAGTGAAATAGAAACTCTGTTAGATCAGTTGTTGTCTGATTTTCAACAGGAAATACCCGGAAATTCATTTTCTCAAACCGATATGCTGGCTAAAACATTGAGTAAAACCCTGGCAGTAAAACCCGGGGAAACCATGAATGTAAATTCACAAGAAGCACTTGTTAATAATCTGTTTGCTTGTAAGGAACCCACAACAACTCCGTTTAATAAGCAAACCTATATCACCATGAGTGTAGAAGAAATTGATAATAAATTTTTGTAGAGAATGGGAATGATTTCAAATACAGTTAAGCATTTACTTATTATAAATATATTGGTTTTTGTAGGGACCTACATGTACGGAGAACAGATGTACAGGTTATTTTCCCTTTGGTTTCCCGAAAATCAGAATTTCGGGTACTGGCAGTTTTTTACCTATATGTTTATGCATGGAGGTTTTATGCATATCTTATTTAACATGTATGCATTGTTCGCATTTGGGTCACCGCTTGAACAAATATGGGGCAGGAATAAGTTCCTGTTTTTTTATATTTCAACAGGCTTAGGAGCTGCATTAATTCATACTTTGGTTAATTACTTTCACTTTAATTCAGTGTTAAGTGATTTAATTTCGGCAGGGTTTAATCAATCTGAAATTATAGAAACCCTTAACTCAGGCCAATACAATACAACCTGGAAAAATTATGTAGATGCGGGAAGGGTAGATAACTTTATAAGTTCTTTTATGTCGCCTGCTGTAGGTGCTTCAGGGGCTATTTATGGTATTTTGGTGGCTTTTGGCATGATGTTCCCGAATGCCGAATTAATGCTGATTTTTTTGCCAATACCTATAAAAGCAAAATACTTTATTCCGGGGTTAATTTTGTTGGATTTATTTTCCGGTTTCACAGGGTACTCTGTTTTTGGGGCCAACATAGCACACTTTGCGCACATAGGAGGCGCCCTTATTGGATTTATAATGATGTGGTACTGGAAAAAGAACCAGTTTAACAACAACCGGTGGGATTAAAATGGGAATACGAAATGACATAAGATACAGGTTTGCCACGCTTTCAATTGCTGAAAAGTTGATAGTGGTTAATGTATTGGTGTTTATCCTAAATTTACTTATTCCTTTTCTTTTCGCACGTCATGGTGGCTTTATATCGCAATGGTTTCAATTGCCTAAAGAGTTTAATGAATTTCTTTTTCAACCCTGGTCTATTGTTACATATTCTTTCTTTCATGCCGGTTTTACCCATATATTCTGGAATATGTTGCTACTTTATTTTGGCAGCAGAACGTTTTTAAACCTTTTTAGCGTAAAACGTTTTATAAACGTTTATTTTTTGGGTGTAATTGTAGGTGGGTTAGCATTTATATTAAGTTATAACCTATTTCCTGCATTTGCGGGTGAACGGACTGCACTTATAGGCGCTTCAGCCGGGGTCATGGCGATTTTGATCTTTATTTGTTCTTACATGCCAAACCAGGAGGTTAGGATCATCTTTTTTAATATCAAACTTTGGTATATAGGTGCTATATTTGTTTTATTGGATCTCATACAAATGGCATACGATGGAAATGCCGGGGGACATCTGGCACATTTAGGAGGGGCCTTTATTGGATTTTTATATGCCCGGAAGTTACTTGAAGGTAAAGATATTGGTTCAGGGTTTGAAAGATTCACATCAGGTATTGCAAATATTTTTAAACCGAATAAGAAATCACCATTAAAAACCGTTCATAAAAGTAATAAATCAAAGAAAGTGCATACATCTGTATCAGTGCCAAAAAGCATTAAACAGAAACAAATCGATGATATTTTAGATAAAATAAGCAAGAGTGGTTATGAAAGTCTTTCTAAAGAGGAAAAAGACTTTTTATTTAAAGCCGGGAAAGACTAGTTTTATGAAAAAACTTTTTTTATTCACCAAATTAGTAGTCATACTTAATTCTGTTTTTGCTGTTCTATTGCTATTTTCTTATGCATTGCCTTATATCTTTCCGCGTAGTTTTCCTGCACTTTCAGTACTGAGTTTATCAGTGCCAATATTGATATTTATAAATATTGTATTCTTTATTTATTGGGTCATCAGGCTGAAAAAGTATTTTTTAATTTCATTAGCAGTATTGCTTTTTGGACATCAACATATTTCTTCATTATTTAAGTTTTCGGGAAAAGATGATAGCAGTCCCTCTGCTTTTAAGGTGATGTCTTATAACGTTAGGGTTTTCAATTTGTACAAATGGATTGACAGGGACGATGTAGACAGTGAAATTATTAATGTGATAAAAGAAGAGTCCCCTGATATTGTTTGTTTACAGGAATTTTACAATAAAAAGGAAAAGGAATTCAATTATCCATACACATACTTTAAGTATAAAGGCGCTAGCGGTAATATCGGACAGGCAATACTGTCTAAGTATCCTATAATTAAAAAAGGCTCCCTGGAATTTGCTCATTCAGGGAACAATGCAATTTTTGCTGACATTGTAAAAGACAAAGACACGATAAGGGTTTATAACCTGCATTTGCAATCATTTCATATTGATCCAAAACAGGAGGAACTTACACAGGAAAATTCAGAACGATTATATGAACGCATGGGGTCTGCATTTGTAGTACAACAGGAACAAGCAGAAGTTTTGAAAAATCACAGACGCCTGTGTTCTTATAAAAAAATAATTTGTGGTGATTTTAACAATACCCAGTATTCCAATGTGTATCACCAGATAAAAGAGGGCTTAAAAGATACTTTCGATGAGGCTGGCAGTGGTTTTGGCAGGAGTTATCATTATAAGTATTTTCCTTTACGTATTGATTTTATCCTGGTCGATGAAGGCATGGAAGTTTTATCTCATAAAAATCTTACGGATCAGACTCTCTCGGACCATTATCCTATTGTTACATCGCTGAAATTAGATTAAAAGGCAATCTGCTACATCTGCCAGAATATGCAGAAGCAACGCAATACCAAATAACCTTGTTTTTTTATGAAATAGCAAAAGAGCGTACAAAAGTATTACGGGATAAGTATGAAATAAATGAAAGTTTATGCTACAACGATGAGAGTCGTATACAGGATCGGATAATAAATGGTCCAGGTCTATAATTATTGCAGAAAGTAAAATTAATAATGCCTTTTTAAAAGATTGTTTATAAAATAAATAAGCAATCAAAAAGGGGGCTATGAAATGAATTCCATAATGAATAACGAAGCGCATCAAAGTACTTTTTCTTTTTGGTTCTCAAGATAGTTGAGGGCATTAGGGCCTTCATTAAATAACAAGTCCAGGATGCTTAAATCATTTATATAGCCATATTTTTCAGAGAACACTTGTATATATTCATCAAAATCATAACTTTCACTCGATTTGGCATTAGCCAGTTTCCTGAAATCCACGTGTCCAGGTTTTTCAATGTAAGAATTGGTTTTTTCCACACAGAGTTCAATTTCTAAAAAGCTGCTTATAAGTTCAATGATCTCGAAGTTGAGGTCCATTAAATACGTATGTTTCTTTGTAAACAACGGCAGGATATCATCTTCATAAAACTCAAAAAAAGGGGAAGTGCGGTATGCAGTTTCAAGGGTTTTCCAATGTTGCTTTTGCCAATTAAAATCATTTTCAATTTTAACTTCCTTATATTTTTGTCGACCGTGCGATTTAGTGTGAATTATGGGCACTGAGAGTAATTGTTTTCCATTAGGGCCGTAAATATAGGCCCTATTCCGGTAGGTTTGCTTCTGGTAATTATCTTCAACTTCAAAAATAACCTCATTATTTGCAATTATAACAAAGTGAGATACAGTTGGAAAATATGCGGGATGAATAATAGACTTCACCAACATTTGATTTTAAGGTTAATTTACGGCCTCCGTAACTAAGCTTTTCTTCTACGTTTTTGAAACTGGCCGTAGGCAATCCATATTACAATGGCAATTACGAAATATATAAAATAGGAAACCGGTTTTCCGCTTCCTCCAACAGTAGTAAATACACGGTCCCAACGTACTTTCCAGGTTTTTATGCCATCGTTTATTCCGTCAATACTCATCCAGATAAATACAGGTTTTCCTACTATGTGGTCTTCAGGAACATAACCCCAGTAGCGGGCATCTTCAGAGTTATGGCGGTTATCACCCATCATCCAGAAATAATCCTGCTGAAAAGTATAGGAATTTGCAACGTCACCATTGATTAAAATCTGAGTTCCTCTAACCTCAATTGAGTTTTTTTCATACTCTTCTATGATCATACGATAGAGAGGAAGATTTTCAACAGTCAGGCTGACAGTTTTACCTTCTTCAGGGATATAAACAGGCCCATAATTATCTATACTCCAATTTAATGCGGGTGAATGTGGAAAAACGTCTGCGGTAGGGGCGTAGTCAAATTTTTCAACAGAAATAACATCCTTATCTTTTCTCATTGCATTGGCCGTTTCCAAAGTAATATTAAGATTTATCTTATTTGCAAGAGGCGACATTTTGAGCCTGTTCATAGCATGAGATGGCACAAAGCCGACAACATCTACCGTAGTTGAATCTCTGGATTCTTCCTGCAAATATGATTGTACTTCATTACTGTTCAGATAATTTTGAACTTTGGGATCGTCCCAAAACCTGCTTTCAATTTTATAAGCTCTCCAAAACTCTGTGCTGTTGTATTTTTGTACAAAACGTGCATCAACAGGCGTCTTGGTAGTCACCGTATGATAGAATTGGGTCCTGGCTCTGTCCGGCAACTCTGTTTGCTTCCCGTTTATGTGAACAAAGCCGTTTTTTATGGAGAGGGTATCACCCGGAATACCTACACATCTCTTAACGTAATTGGATTTTTTATCAATGGGCTTATCTATGTGAATGTTAGATTTGTCCCTGAAATACCTTACCGTGTCGGTTGGCCAGCTAAAAACAACAATATCATTTCTTTTTATTTTTTGAAAACCGGGTAACCGTAAGTAGGGTAGTTGCGGTTTGTTTAAATAGGATTTGGTTTTAATTTTTGGCAGGGTATCATGAACCATGGGAGCTGCAACTGTGGTCATTGGAATTCTTGCTCCATAATGAAACTTACTGACGAATAAAAAGTCTCCCACAAGGAGTGTCTTTTCGAGTGAGGAAGTAGGTATCACATAAGGCTGAATAAAGTACGTATGCACAAAAGTAGCAGCTACTACCGCAAATAAAATGGAGCTTACCCATTCTCCAGTTGCTGTCCTGGGTTTTAAGTCACGGTTTGGGTAATGGTCCACATCTTGCGTATAGTTAATATAATACATATATAAGCCCAAAGTAACTAATACTAAAAAGGTATCTAAGTTGCTGTTTTTGCCAAAACTCCTGATAGTTTCTACCCATATTACGGGAAACATAATTAGGTTTATAATGGGAATGAAGAGTAGTATAACCCACCATTTAGGCCGGTTTATTATTTTCATTAATACAACAGCGTTATATATGGGAATAAGAGCTTCTATTGGCTTTCTGCCTGCGCGCAGGTATAAACGCCAGGTGCCTAAAAAGTGAATTACCTGAAGGATCAGGAAAAATATAAACCATTGAAATAAAGTCATAATAAAAGGTATTTAATTCTTAGTATTGAAAAAAGGTGTTATGTTACTTTAATTAACCCAGATTTAACACATCTTTCATGGTGTAAACACCCTTTTTTCCAATAATCCATTCTGCTGCCACTACGGCACCCAAGGCAAAACCCTCACGGTTATATGCTGTGTGAACAATATCAATACTGTCTATATTACTGGTGTACGAAACGGTGTGAGTGCCGGGAACGGACCCAATTCGTTTCGCTGTAATGGGTATTTCATTTTCATTGGCATATTCTAACTTCCAGCCATCTTTTTCGCTGTTATTGATAATTCCTTCGGCTAAAGTAATTGCTGTACCACTGGGGGCATCCAGCTTTTGGGTATGATGAATTTCTTCAATACGAACATCATACTGTGATAAATTATTCATCATTCGTGCCAGGGTTTCATTCAGTTGAAAAAAAATATTTACTCCCAGACTGTAATTGGACGCATAAATAAAAGCGCCTTCATTACTATTGCATAGGTTCACTGCTTCGTCATAATTGTCGAGCCATCCCGTAGTACCTGAAATAATGGGTACATTATTTTCAATACACAATTTTATATTATTAAAAGCGGATGATGGAGTGCTGAAATCTATAGCTACATCAGCTACAGATATATCAAAATCTTTGGTGTCTACATCAACCTTCAATACAATTTCATGGTTTCTGCTGATGGCTGTTTGCTCAATCATCTTACCCATTTTTCCATAACCAAGTAATGCTATTTTCATTTGCCTAAAATTTGTATGTAAGAGAAAAACCTACACTATTATTATAATTTATCGGATTTTGATAGATGACAGGATTTAATGAAAGGTCCTCACTTATATTAAATTGCCTCAGATGCGCATCTACATTTGCATCAACTATATTGAGTACATACATGGCAACCGTAAGTAACAGGGCTAAATCCCGCTGGCCCTGATAAAAATTCTGGGCATCGCGCAATGCTTTATCACTAACATCTGGATTACCCGGAACTACACCACTGTTGTCTAAATCATAAAACTCATCATTTACAAAACCTGCCAATCTGCTTTTATAAGCAGTCCTGTAACGATTGTAATTATTATTATTATCAACATAAAAATAAACACCTGCTCCTAAAGCACCATACACTATAGGTAATTTCCAGTATCTTTTATTATATATCTGGCCAAGGCCCGGTAATATTGCAGAATAAAAAGCTGCTTTACTGGGGGCCAGTGCATCTACTTCCCTTCTCTGAATGGCTTTTTCATAAAAACGTGCTTGGCGCCTTTCCTTACCACTTAATTTCACAGTGTCCATAGCTTCTACTGCTTCTATGGAGTCTTTCTCCATTCTTCTTTTCTGACGTTTGGTAATTTTTGTGATGTTTTCGGTATAAGTAATAGTATCCTGTTCTTTGGTTTGTTTAATAGAATCCTGCTCCTTATCCTGTGCCGATAAAGAATAATTAAGAGAAATAAGTAATATAAAAACAAACAGCTTCTTTATCACTACTTAAAGAGTTTAGTAAGTCGTACCAGATCTTCTTCAGAATCGAATGGGATTACTAGTTTTCCTTTACCGTTCTTAGAAATCTTAACGTCAACTTTAGTAGATAAGTATTTATTGAGGCTGTTAATGCTATCGGATACAGTTTTAGGAACTTCTTCTTTGGTTTCCGGTTTTTCTTTTGGAGACGTGTCTTTATTTTGATAATTCCTAACCAGATTTTCTGTATCTCTTACAGAGAGTGAATTTGAAATTATTTTTTCATAAATTTTAATCTGCTCTTTCTTATCATCAATATTAATTAAGGCCCTGCCATGGCCCATGGTTACAAAACCATCCCTCATACCGGTCTGGATAATCGGGTCGAGTTTCAGTAATCGTAAATAATTTGCTATGGTTGACCTTTTTTTACCTACCCGGTCGCTTAACTGTTCCTGGGTAAGACTAATTTCATCAATCAACCGTTGATAAGACAAAGCAATTTCTATCGGGTCCAGGTCCTGGCGTTGAATATTTTCAACCAAAGCCATTTCCAGGGATTCCTGGTCATTGGCAATACGTATATATGAAGGTATTTTTATTAAGCCCGCTAATTTGGAGGCCCTTAAACGTCTTTCTCCTGATACAAGCTGATACTGGTTAAAATCTACTTTTCTAACTGTAATTGGTTGAATTACACCCAATTCTTTAATAGAAGTAGCAAGTTCTTTTAAAGTTTCTTCATTAAAACTTGTTCTGGGCTGAAACGGGTTTACTTCAATGGATTCAATATCCAGTTCAACAATATTGCCTACAACCTTATCTGCATTTTTGTCAGATACGGATTTAATATCATTATTAGGATCATTAAGTAATGCTGATAATCCTCTTCCTAAAGCTTGCTTTTTCGTTGCTTTTGCCATTAAACTGCCTGCTTATTTTTTTTAATTATTTCGTGGGCTAAATTTAAGTAATTTATGGCACCTTTACTGGTTGCATCATAGTTTATTATTGTTTCACCATAACTTGGTGCTTCGCTTAATCTCACATTTCGTTGTATAATAGTATCAAAAACCATATCACTGAAGTGTTTTTGTACTTCTTCTACCACTTGATTGGATAAACGTAGCCTGGAATCGTACATGGTTAACAGTAAGCCCTCTATGTCCAGGTTTGGGTTGTGAATTTTTTGTACACTTTTAATAGTATTTAAAAGTTTACCCAAACCTTCTAAAGCAAAGTATTCACATTGTATAGGAATTAAAACTGAATCTGCACCGGTTAGGGCATTTAAAGTTAAAAGTCCCAGTGAAGGGGCACAGTCAATTAAAATATAGTCGTATTTACTTTTTAACCCTGTAATTGCTTTTTTAAGCATGTATTCGCGTTGGTCTTTATCAACCAATTCAATTTCAATTGCAACTAAATCAATATGTGCAGGTATAAGGTCAACATTCGGGGATTGTGTTTTTACAATAACATCTTCAGCACTCAGAGAATGTTCCAATAGTTGGTAAGTACCACCTTCTACGGTATCTACATTAATACCAAGACCGGATGTAGCATTAGCCTGGGGGTCTGCATCAATCAATAACACTTTTTTTTCCAAAACACCTAGTGAAGCAGCCAGGTTAACAGATGTTGTGGTTTTTCCCACCCCACCTTTCTGATTTGCAATGGCAATAATCTTACCCATAGTCATTTTAAGATTTGTTCAGGTAAAAATACGATTATTTATGGGTTTTGAAAATGATTTTTGTTAACAACCGGTTAAACGAAAATAGTATGAAAGGATTTAAGTTATTATTTATTTTTTTTAGCCCGTATCATGGCTTCTAGTTGATCCCACATTTCTTCCGGTATCATTTCCAGCATATTCATTTGTCCGGCACCTTTTAACCATTCGCCACCATCTATAGTAATTACTTCACCATTTACATATGATGAAAAATCTGAAACCAGATAGGCAGCCAAATTGGCGAGTTCCTGGTGTTCTCCAAGACGCTTTAGAGGAATTTTTTGAGCTAAGTCCAGCTTTCCTTTTAACTCTCCGGGCAATAATCTATCCCATGCACCTTCGGTAGGGAAGGGGCCTGGTGCTATGGCATTAAAACGCATCCCGTATTTTGCCCATTCAACGGCGAGTGAACGGGTCATAGCGAGTACCCCGGCTTTTGCTGTTGCCGAAGGGACTACATACGCCGATCCCGTCCATGCATAGGTTGTAACAATATTTAGAACAACAGTGTTGGTCTGTTTGGTATCAATCCAATGTTTACCAAAGGCCAGTGTGCAGTTTTTTGTTCCTTTTAATACAATATCAATAATGGTATCAAAAGCATTGGCCGATAATCTTTCGGTTGGTGATATAAAGTTACCTGCTGCATTGTTTAACAATACATCGATCTTACCAAATTTTTCCGTTATTTTTCTGTGCATTTCCTCTACCTGGTCATAATGCCTTACATCACATTGCACAGCGTAACAGGAACCACTTGTCTCTTTTTCAAGTTCTTTAGCAGTGTTTTCAAGTTTTTCTATATTTCTTGAGGTTATTGCCACCTTGGCACCTAATTCCAGGAAATATTTTGTCATGGATTTTCCTAAACCGCTACCACCACCTGTTACCACAATTGTTTTTCCGGAAAGGGCATCATCGCGAAGCATTTTGTCTTTATAATTCATTTTTTTGTAATTTATGGTTTAGAAGTTATATAAAGCTAGCTAAATTTAACCTCTTAAACTGTATAATTTATCATTTTTGAAGAATACCTTCCTTAATAGCATCAGTTAAACCACCTGATTCTGTTATTTTTTGAATTAACTTCATGTTTTTTTTGATTATTTCATTGGTAAGGTCTTCAAGTTTGTAATCTCCTCCAAGTGGATCGACAGTTTTGGTTATTTTGCTTTCTTCTTGCAGGAAAAATTTTAAATCTTCCTTAGCATGTATAAAATCTGCCCCTCCCAGAATTGAAATTAAGGCTTCCAGTTCGTTGTGGGGTTGAGTGAAAATTTGGAATTTAGCAGACTTATAATCTTCAAAGTGATTTTCTTTTATTAAAATGGACCAAATTACCCTTGCAGCTCTCATTCGGGCAATTTCAGTCAAAAATTCTTCTTCAAATTTCCATTTAAAACATATTTCTATAGCCGGATCCTTTTTTTTAATCAACAAGTCTAATCCCATTATCAATAATACAGCCAGGTTGTTTTTTTGAATGCTATTACTTAGCTGGAAATCATCAATATTTAGTATAGTTTTATTTTCGGGTTTATTTTGAAAAGGTTTCCGGATATACATAGTTGAATCATTACCACGTACATATGGAGGTATACCGGCGCCATAATTAACATGCCCGGGATAAATGTGCACATTATGATCGGTATCTGTTATTAAGTTTATATTTTGCAGGTCTTTTCTCGGCATTTAATGTATTTGAATTTTTTCATAATCTTCAGAGATTCTTTTTTGAATTATAGGTTCTATAATTGTTTTTCTTGAATTTTTCTTCAGAAAAGGGTCAATTTCAATTTTATCTGTAATGCCTGAATTTTTATAAAAGGTCAAATAACTTTCTTTAAATTCCTTTTGTTCAATTTCGGCACTCTCCTTTATTTTTTTCTGAATGGTATGATTTTTTAGTTGATTGAGAAATCCTCCCCCTTTTTCAATCTGCTTAAATAAATGAAGAGCTTTTTGCGCAAGTTGTTCTGTGATTGTTTCTACATAAAAACTCCCATATAAACGCTGCATTTTCCTGTTTTTTAATTCGATTAGTGTATTAATGGCTTCATTATCAGACTCAATGTTCTCTTTTTTATAAAAAGCATCATAAGGGGCATTACAAACAGTGTCCGCTCCTCCCAAAAATGCAGCTAAACAGGCTGTAGAATTGCGTGTTTTGTTAAGGCTATTCTTAAAAAGAGTTTGATTTCGCGAAGAAGGAAAGGCTATTATATGGCAATCATGTTCTAAGCTATAATTACTTGAAAGCGTTTTCCATAAAATCCTTAAAGCTTTAATTTTGGCTATTTCAAAAAAGAAATTAGAGCCAGTTGCAATTTTAAAACTGAAATTAAAATTCTTATTGATTTCTGTTTTGCCTGATTTTGGGATTAAATCCGAATTATTAATGAAATTAAGATACTCATTTGCATGCGCCATTGCATAGGCCAGTTGCTGAACAATATTGGCTCCAGCATTCTGGTATTGAAGTGTATTTACTGATAAAACGGATTTAAACGAAAGGGGAGCGCTTACTATTTTATGTAAAATTCCAAAATCCTTTTCAAGATTAAAGTGCCAGTTGCCATTTTGAGTTAAATTGCCAACAATATCTACATAAAGATATACTTTAATCTTATTTTGAATAGTAAAATTTTGAAGTTTTTCTATATAGTTAGGGGATAAAAATTTCATTTCAATATAAAACTCTATTCTTCCCGGATCAATATCTGCAAGGAGAACTTCAATATCAATTTGTTCATTGTGGATAATGAAATAGATGCTCTCAATTTTGTTGTTTACTATTCGCTTTGTTTTTAGATTTGCTGTAGCAGCGTTATATACCTGTATTTTATAACATCCTTTAGTGGAATTGGTACTTACGGTATTAAAAACGCGGGTCGTGAATTCATCCTGGTGATAAAAGGGCCTTACATCTATTCCTTCCGGGCTTTTCCAGATAAGATTCTGGTTGTAGTCACCTCCCTGAAGTTCAAATTGTATTTTTTGCTTCCATTGTTTTGAGGAAACTTCAGGAAATGAGGAATCATTCATCATTCATATTTTTTAAACTGTCCTCATATTCAATAATGTAAATTTCTTCATTATCTTTTTTCAGATAGTATTCTTCTCGTGCAAATTTTTCGAGCCCCTGCTCATTTTTTAGGTTTTTTATTGTTTCTTTATCTTTAGCAATCTCTTTTTGAAGGTGATTTTTTTGCTTTTCCAGGTTGTCGATTTCGTTTTTTAATTCCAGGTGATTGAGCAGGGAATTACTGTCAAAAAAAAGCATCCATACCACAAAAATTGTTACTATCAGTACATATATATTGCCGGTAATTTTAAACCATTTACTATTTTTTATCTTTTCTACTAGCTTCATTTAAGATATTTTTTCGTTGATGATGGTCCTTACTATATCAACTGCAACGGTATTGTATTTATTGTTTGGAATTATAATATCGGCATATTCTTTAGTGGGTTCTATAAATTGCTGATGCATTGGTTTTAAGGTTGACTGATACCGTTGTAGTATTTCATCAATATCCCTGCCACGTTCAGACATGTCCCTTTTTATTCTTCGGATCAGGCGTTCATCAGAATCAGCATGAACAAAAATTTTAATATCGAAAAGGTTTCTTACCTCCGGGTGTGTTAGTATGAGTATCCCTTCAACAATCATTACTTTCCTGGGATGTGTAAGGATAGTATCTTTAGTACGGTTATGTTTCACAAATGAATATACCGGTTGATGAATGGGATTTCCTTTTTTTAATTCTAACAAATGGCTCTGCAATAAATCAAAATCAATAGCCCTGGGGTGGTCAAAATTAATGTTTACCCGTTCGTCATAGGAAAGGTGAGAGGTTTCGTTATAATATGAATCTTGTGATATAACGCCAACTTCTTCTTCAGGTAATTCATTAATTATTTGATTTACTACTGTAGTTTTTCCGCAACCTGTTCCGCCGGCAATCCCTATTATCAACATACAAGATTTATTTTAGCAAATTTAAGGATAAGATGTTATTAAAAATAACAAATCCCATTCCAATAATTACCGGAACAGGATTGTTTTTTGATATATTTTAAAAGTTACTTTTCTACTTTGGCAACTTCTTCTTCGGTGACCATATCCTGGGATTTATTTCCCCATGAATTTAAAATATAATTCATTACATCCGATACTTCTTTGTCGGTTAAACCCAGATTAGTCATTGCCCCTACATACTTTTTGCCGTTTACAATGATTTCACCGCTACCACCATATTTAACTATATGTATACTTTTTTCCCTGTTATTTAAGAGATAATCTGATTGAGCCAATGGCGGAAATGCATTTTCTACACCGACTCCTGTATCCATATGGCATACAACACAAAAATCACTATAAATAATTTTACCTCTTTCTATACTCGCGGTTAATTCCGGGTTTTGTTTTTCACATGAAAAAGATATACCGGTGGCTATTAATACCAATAGCACGACATATTTTTTCATGCTATTTTTTTACAAGTTTAAGTATTCCTTTACCTTCAACCCCTACGTATATATTACCATCGGGTCCCTGGCGTACATTTCGGACCCTTCCAATCTGATCCAATAGTTTTTCTCTTGAAGTTATTTTATTGTTTGCGTCGAAAGTAAGTTTTTCGAGGTATTGAAATTTAAGGGACCCTACGAGCAAACTACCTTTCAAATCCGGATAGTTATCTGAGGTTACAAATGTCATTCCGCTTGGAGCTATAGAAGGAACCCAGTAATACATTGGTTGTTCCATGTCTTCCATTTCAGTTTTATCGGTGAACCTGGTTCCGCTGTAATTTACACCGTAACTAATAACCGGCCATCCGTAATTTGTACCCTTTTTTATAATATTTATTTCATCTCCGCCCTTTGGTCCATGTTCATGAATCCACATTTCACCAGTTTCCGGATGTTTTACCATTCCTTGCTGATTTCGCTGTCCATAGCTATAAATAGCTTCTTTAGCATTTTCCTTGCCAACAAATGGATTGTCATCGGGAACAGTTCCATCATCTTTTAGACGGTAAGTCTTACCGTTATCCCTGGTAATATCTTGAGGATTTATATCGCGTTCACCTCTTTCACCGATAGTAAAAAACAAAAAACCTTCATTGTCAAATTCAATTCTGGAGCCAAAGTGATGTCCTGCGGTAGTATTTGGTGTAGCTTTGTATATAACTTCATTTTTAACCAAAGCATCTCCTTCCAGTTTGGCCCTCATAATAGCGGTATTGGCACCATCTTCATTTCCTTCAGGAGAAGAATATGAAATATAAATCCATCCGTTTTCTTCATAATTTGGGTGTAATTCAAGATCTAATAGCCCTCCCTGACCTCTGAATACAACTTCAGGAACATTTTCAACTAAAGTTTTTGACCCGTTTTTAAAGAGAATTATATCCCCTTTTTGTTCAGAAATAAGCATACTTCCATCGGGTAAGAAAACCATGCCCCAAGGTACGTCCATGTCTCCCACTACTGTCTCAACATCGTATGTTGAATTTACTTCGGGAGCAGGGTCTTCGTCAACCATGTTGACAGTTTCCGGTTCCTGGTTTTCCGGTTTAGTATCCGCAGTAGTATCGGCTTCTTTTTTTGTCTGGCCACAAGACAATAGTAATATGGAGAGAATGAGATTGGTCAGGATTAGTCTTTTCATTAGTTTAATTTTGATTTTATAAATAGTTCAGATGGAATTCAATCTTTTTTTAAAGAATTCGGAAGATGAATTTCATTTATTACAAATTGGAACCAATTTACAAAGATTTAGATTGTAAAGTCATAATGTAAAGATTTTTTTAACAATACAGAGGCTACCTATTCTGCGATTAATCGAAGTATACCAGTACCTTCAACTGCTACATAAATGTACCCATCCGGTCCCTGAATAACATTGCGGACCCTTCCAATATTATTTAAAAGATTTTCCCTGGCGGTTACGTTGTTACTACTGTCAAGTACCAATCTCTCAACATATCTCATGACCAATGAACCTACTAATAAATCACCCTGAAGTTCAGGATAAACGTTAGAAGTAACGAATGTCATACCACCAGGAGCAATAGAGGGTACCCAATAGTGTATAGGCTGTTCCATGCCTTCCATGGCAGTGATGTCGGTAATGTTAGAATCATTATAATCTATACCGTAACTAATTACAGGCCATCCGTAATTTAATCCGCTTTCAATAATATTAATTTCATCACCTCCTTGCGGGCCATGTTCATTTACCCAGATGTTCCCGGTTTCAGGATGCCTGAGCATTCCTTGCGGATTTCTGTGGCCATAACTGTAAATGGCTTCTTTAGCATTACTTACTCCAACAAATGGATTATCACCTGGAATAGTTCCATCGTCATTTAGCCTGTAAATTTTACCCCCATCACGGGTAAGATCCTGTGGATTGTTATTATAATCGCCTCTATCACCTATTGTGAAATATAAGTACCCTTCATTATCAAAATCGATCCTGGAGCCAAAATGATTCCCGCTAGGATTATTAGGGGACCCTTTATAAAGAACTTCTTTGTCAATTAATGCTAAAGGATCTTCCTGTAGCCTGGCGCGCATGATGGCAGTATGGCCGCCAGACCCCTCACCTTCGGAAGATGCGTACGAGATATAGATCCATCCATTTTCAGCATAGTTTGGATGAAGCTCAAGATCCAACAGGCCTCCCTGTCCATTATTATAGACTTCCGGTATATCCTGAACGGTAGTTTTCACATCATCTTTAAAATGAATTAATTCACCGCTTAATTCACTGATTAGCATACTTCCGTCTGGTAAAAACACCATTCCCCAGGGAATATCCAATCCACTTACTATCGTTTCTGTTGTATATGAATTGTTAATTGTAGCCGGCTCCTGGGGTTCAATTGTATTTGGGTTTACAGCCTCTACCTCTTCAGAATCATCCTCATCATCGTCATCCTCATCATCTTCCGGATCATCATTATCGTCGTTGTCAGTTTCTTCTACCTCCGGATTTGGGTTATCTTTGTCATTGCTGCATCCGGTAAAGAAAAATAATGATAAAAACACTAAAATGGCAAGCAGGGATTTTTTCATGATTAATGGTTTTTGGTTGATCTATTACTTTGAATGCTTTTTAATAATAATATCTTTTTTAAAGATATAAAATTCTTGCAAACTCATTTTTACAGAGGTAGGAGTTAGTATTAAACGTAATTATTTGGGTTAATATTATGCACTTTTATTATAACTTGTGTGTTTTTTTAATAGAAGTATTGCCTTAAAAAAATAATGATTATCTCAGCTGCCTGGATTTTCTTGAGTACCGTTCCCTTGTTGAGGCAGTGTAAGAAGTGATAAACGATATAACATCAAATAAAAGTTGCCATATTGATTTAAGACTTGTGCCGTTACCGAACACCAAGTGTATCTAAACCGAACACTTTTTTTCTAACTGAAACATTTAATAAACTGAAATTCAATGCATTATATTTATGGCATTAAATTAGGGATAAAAACAGGAGCGTAATAAGGATGCTGATCTTAAATTAATGAAAACAAATTAAATGAAAAAACGAAAGATACTGTTACTCATTTTAACCCTTCTGACTATAGGGATTATCTGGATAATTGAACCACTGTCATTAAATCCATTCAGCCAGGTCCAAATCAATGAAGCCGAAAGTGAAAATAACTTTGACTGTGAAGAATCTCAGTTTACCACAAATAATGAATTGGAAAGTAAAGCGAATGAAATAATCAATAGATCTATAGCTTCTAATGACTTTCTGGGAGTTACTGCTGGCTTGTATATAGAAAATTGTGGAACTTACCTGGCTGGAGCAGGTTTTGTTAATAAAAATGACCAAAAAAGGACGAGTAGTGATATGCTTGGAAGAATTGCATCCATTACCAAACCGATGACTGCGATTGCAATTATGCAACTTTACGAAAAAGGAATGCTGGATTTAGATAAACCAATTCAAACTTACTTAAAGGTATTCCCTAAAAAAGCTAAGGGAGATATTACAATAAGACATTTGCTGAAACACACATCTGGAATTTCTCATTACTCATCCAAATGGGATGCGATGTCGTTTACTCATTATCCAACATTAGTAGCTGCATTAGATGCTTTTAAGGAAAAAGAACTTGAGTTTGAGCCAGGGACTCAATACGTTTATTCTTCATATGGATATACTGTTTTAGGGGCTATCATTGAAAAAGTATCCCAAATGAGTTATGGTGAATATATGAGAAAAAACATTTGGGATAAAGCCGGAATGTCAAACACAAGTCTCGATGAAAATCAAACATATGAGGGTAAATCACGTTTATATCTTAAAGTAAAATCAACATATATCAAAAGTCCAACTACAGACTTAAGCATTATATATCCGGCCGGAGGCGTTCAATCTACTGCAAAAGATTTGCTTAAATTTGGAAAGGCTGTGCTTAATCACAAGCTTATTGATAGTACCAGTCTGTTTATGATGATAAATGCAACAGACGAACTGGCTCCTGCAAAAGGAGACGACCCTTATGGTTTTGGGTGGGCGGTGTATGATGATCCAAAATATGGAAAAATAATCCAACATGGTGGGACTCAGCCGGGAACTAGTGCATTTTTTGCAATCTATCTCGATCATAAGATTGTTTCAGTGGTTTTGTCAAATAGTTTTGGAACTCGCCAAAATGCTTTTAATCTCTCCAGGGATATAGCAAGTTTGGTTTTGACAGAAAAAGATGAAATGCCTTATACACAACTATAAACAATGGGGATCTTATGCGTTATGAGAAACCATATCTGTTTTCTTAGAGAGCATTAGACCGGCTTTTACCATCTGGTTCACATATCCCCATTCATTGTCGTACCAACTCATTACTTTAACCAGGTTACCATCAACTACCATGGTCATTCCTGTGTCTACAACAGATACTTGTGGTTCTTTGATGATATCCGTGGAAACCAGGTCTTCTTCAGAAGCGGCCAGAACTCCCTTATAACGGTCATTAGACTCTTCTTTAAAAATCTGATTTACTTCTTCTACAGAGGTATCTCGATTGGTAACTACAGTTATATCGGCTATAGATCCGCATGGAACGGGCCCTCTTATGGCTACACCGTCAAAAATATTCTCCATTTCTTTTAAAACTTTAGAAGTTGCTTTGGCCGCACCAGTGCTGGTTGGAACAAAATTCACAGCAGCCGCTCTTCCTCTCCTTCGTTTTTTGTTAGAAGAATCTACAATACTTTGTGTTGAGGTATAGGCGTGTATGGTTGTCATAATTGCCTTCTGTATGCCTATCCTCCGGTTTAAGATCTCTATTACAGGAGCAATGCAGTTAGTGGTGCAACTTGCGGTAGAAATGAGTTTATCCTCGGCTTCAGGTTCATTGACCCCGGGTATAACGAATTTAATGTCTTCCCCTTTTCCGGGAGCAGAGACGATTACGTGCGCAGCACCTGCTTCCAGATGTTTTTCCATGTCTGCCTGTTTGGTAAATAAACCCGAACATTCAAATACAATGTCAATTTCATTTTCTTTCCAGGGTAGTTGGGACGGATCTCTTTCACTAAATTTTAGGATTTTTTTACCATCTATTTTTATTTCTTTTTCTTGGTACTCAAGTTCCTTTTCATAAGTTCCATAAACAGAATCCCGTTTGAGTAGGTAAACAATTTCTTCAGAAGGAATAATATCATTTACCGCAATGAGTTCCAAATCCGGCGTATCCATTACAACTTTTAATGTGGCCCGCCCTATACGTCCAAGGCCATTAATAGCAATTCTTTTCATAATTTCCTTTTTAAGTAAAACAAAGTATGTAGTTACAAGTCAGGGCTATTAAAGTTCTTTAAAAAAAGTCAGTTTCCCTGGGTGTTTAACAAAACAATATAATTTAAATTGATAATAATTTAAGGTAGGTGTTGATCAGAGATAAAGGACAATTTATTTATTTGAAAAATGTATTTTATGATGTAAATTTTTCCTCTCCTTTTACTTCAATAGAAGTATCCCCCAGAATATCTTCAATATAGAGCATTTTTACAAGTACCATAACTATAGCTATTACAGGCACAGCCAGTATGAGGCCAAGTCCCCCTGTAAATATACCTAAAAGAACCTGTGCCAGGAGAATCATAGCCATAGGAAATGAAATCATTTTTTTCTGAATTAGAGGAGTTAAAACATTACTCTCAATTGCCTGAACGATAATATACAGAAGCACCGTATATAAGGCGTAATCCGCACCCATTGTTAAAGCCAGCAGAAAAGCCGGAATGAGTGATATAATAGGCCCAAAGTTTGGAATAAAGGATACTATAGCGGCAAATAAGGCTAATGTAAGTGCAAGGGGGACTCCTAAAATAGCCAGGCCTATGCCAGTTAGCACGCCAACAATTAGCATAGAAAATAATTTGCCCAGCAACCATCGTTTAAGAGTGTAACCCAAGGTATATATGACTTCTTTTGCCCGTTCACGTTTGGGCTTAGGGAATAAGACTATTATACCTCGTTTATAAAGATCGGGTTGTATCATAAAAAATATTCCCAGAAAAAAAATAATGTATATATCACCTAACCCACCAAAAAAAGAACTAAAAAAAGAGGTGATTTGTTTACCGCCGTCTCCAGATTGCTCCGTAATTGTTTTTATTTGATCAATGACCCATTGTCCCACCTGCGTTTCTTCTATTTTTTCTTTTGCCCCATTAGCTGCTTCAGGAAGCTCTTTTTTTAAATCACTAATTTGAGAGTTTACCTGTGGATACAACAAAAGGGAGACCCCTATACTTACCATGATAAACAACAAAATTGAAATTATTAGTGCCGGTGTTCTTTTTAGAGGAAGTTTGGATTGCAGTATACTTGCAATACCATGAAAAAAAATTGAAATCAATATGCCTGCGAGTGCTAAAAGTAGCACTTTAAATCCCTTTAACACGAGAGCAACTAAAAGTATCATTGTTAGAACTATACCTGTAGCTTTTATAACTTTTATACTGAAGTCACTAAATACATTGCTTGAAGCGTCTTTTTTACCCATTTTTAGTTGTTTTGGCTAGTATAACTTTCAAGATATTGAATCACCCGGTAAAGTAAGTGCTTAAATGAAAGATTGTTTGACTGTTAAAATCAATTTATATAGACTTTAAATGGAAGTTTTAATAATTATTTTAAAATTGTTTCGTAAAAATGTAAAAGTTGTTTTAAGTTTGCACCTCATTTTCGGGATGTATCACGCCTTTGGCGTGACAGGTCTCGTCCGGTAGCGTATCCCGCCTTGCGGGATGGTCGCAAGTCAAGAATGAATTATGTAGTTTACATATTATATAGTGAAAGCCTTGGAAGATATTATGTAGGTCAAACCAATAATATCAAAGAACGTTTAAAAAGGCACAACACGGGGAGAAGTACGTATACATCAAAAGGAATGCCATGGAGTTTGGTAGAAGAGTATGCATGTGCTAATAGAAGTGAAGCAATTCAATTGGAGAAAGAGATAAAAGGTAGGGGAATAAAAAGATATATTGAAGATAATAACATCGGGATGTAGCGCAGTCCGGTAGCGTACACGCCTGGGGGGCGTGTGGTCGCAGGTTCAAATCCTGTCATCCCGACCAAGAAAATCCAACACTTTCGTGTTGGATTTTTTTTATTTGCAAAGGTTCCAGGTTTGCCTGGAGAACCGAAGCAAATAAAAACAATCAAGAGCAAATGAAATTTGCTCTTGGATTTTCTTGAGCACCGACCCCTCATTCAGGATCACGAGTGGAGCGAGTAATCCTGAAGTAATTCTAATTTGTATTTTTAAGAAACTCCCTTAAAATAAATTGTAAAATCCCACCATTTTTATAATAGCTTATCTCTATTTCTGAATCTAATCGAGCCCTGGCCTCAAATTCTATTTTTCCTCCGGATGTTTTTTCGGCAATCACTTTTATTAATTTACCGGGATGTAAATCAGCTATACCGCTAAAGGAAAATTTTTCATCACCCTCTATTCCCAGGGATGTGGCAGTTTGTCCTTCTGTAAATTCTAAAGGTAGTACTCCCATTTGCATTAAATTACTGCGATGTATCCGTTCAAAACTTTCTACTAAAACTACTTTAATTCCTAACAAATTTGTGCCTTTAGCTGCCCAATCCCGTGATGAACCACTCCCGTATTCTTTACCGGCTATAACAATTAAGGGAGTATTGCTTTCAGCATATTTCATGGCTGCATCAAAGACAGTCATGGTTTCATTATCTGGGAAATAGGTAGAAAAACCACCCTCTTTGTCGGTTATTTTATTCCGTATTCTCACATTCGCAAAAGTACCCCGCATCATGACTTCATGATTTCCCCGGCGTGATCCATAGGAATTAAAATCTTTTGGCTCCACACCTTTATTTTTCAAATAATTACCCGCTGCAGAATTCTCGCTAAAAGCACCGGCAGGGGAAATGTGATCTGTAGTAACGGAATCACCTAAATACAACAATACTCGTGCATTTTTTATATTAGTTAAAGTATCAGGTGTTTCGCTTAGGTTTTTAAAAAACGGAACTTCTTTAATGTAGGTTGAATTTTCTTCCCATACATACTGGTTTCCTTCAGCAGTTGGAAGGTTCTGCCATTGCTCCTCTCCATCAAATATAACGTCATATACATCTTTAAAATCCTCCACTTTCATACTATTTTTAATAGTTTGATTAATTTCTTCTTGTGAAGGCCAGATGTCTTTTAGATATACGGGTAAACCATTTGGGTCATATCCGAGCGGATCATTCATTAAATCGATATCAACCCGGCCTACAAGAGCATAAGCCACTACCAGCATAGGAGACATTAAAAAGTTCATTTTTACCTGGGAGTGTACTCTTGCTTCAAAATTTCTGTTACCCGAAAGTACAGAGGCCACAACAAGTTCGTTTTTGTCAACAGCTTCTGCAATATGTTGGGGGAGTGGACCACTGTTTCCAATGCAGGAAGTACATCCGTAACCTACATTATGAAATCGAAGTGCGTCCAGGTCTTCAGAAAGTCCGGAGCGGTTTAAATAGGTTGTTACCACTTTTGATCCCGGAGCTAAGCTCGTTTTTACCCACGATTTAGTGCGTAAACCTCTGGATAATGCTTTACGGGCTACTAATCCGGCACCTATCATGACACTAGGGTTGGAGGTGTTGGTACAACTGGTAATGGCTGCGATTACAATACTTCCATCACTTAACTCGTAATCTGCATTCTTAAATTTTATTTTAACCGAGCGTAGGTCATTTCCGTTCTCAACTTCTATATCGGGTGCCCCGTGTTTTTCAGAGCCAGTAAATTGAGTTCCGGATCCGCCTTCTGCCAACCATCGATTTTCCTGTCTTTCTTGCAGAGGGATATAATTTCTGGAAAATTCTTCTTTTAATAATTCCATAAAACTGATGCCCAGATCTTCTACTAAAATTTTATCCTGAGGCCGTTTTGGACCGGAAACAGTAGGTTTTAGACTATCAAGATTCAGTTCAACTACTTCAGAATATTCTATTTCCTCGTTCCCGGTACGCCATAACAGATTTTCTTGACAATAATTTTTCACCAACTCAATTTGTTCTGGTGATCGGTTTGTCTTTTGCATATACTCCAGGGTCTG
Organism: uncultured Flavobacteriaceae bacterium; assembly: GCA_937901915.1. Classification (GTDB taxonomy): domain Bacteria; phylum Bacteroidota; class Bacteroidia; order Flavobacteriales; family Flavobacteriaceae; genus Abyssalbus. Next base: position 26,323 of record CALGUD010000009.1, on the reverse strand, counting down.
ATCATCTATAGGAAAGTAAGTGACTGTACATCCAAATTCCGGTGACATGTTAGCGATTGTAGCCCTGTCTGTTACAGTTAAATAATCCAGTCCATTGCCAAATACTTCTACAAATTTTCCCACAACTCCTGTTTGTCGCAACAATTGCGTGATTGTAAGTACCATGTCTGTAGCGGTACAGCCTTGTGGGATTTTACCTGTTAGTTTTAAACCAACTACTTGCGGACAAGTAAAATAGACAGGCTGGCCCAACATAGCTGCTTCGGCTTCAATACCGCCCACACCCCAACCTAATACACCTATACCATTAACCATAGGGGTATGCGAATCTAATCCAACCAAACTATCCGGAAATGCCCAGCCATCTCTTTCTATTACCCCTTTTGCCAGGTATTCCAGGTTGACCTGGTGACAAATTCCCATTCCGGGTGGTACTACCGTGAAATTACGCATTCCTTTCTGCCCCCATTTTAATAATTTGTAGCGTTCGCTATTACGTTCATATTCCCTTTCAACATTTTTTCTTTCAGAATAATTAGTTCCAAAAAAGTCTACCTGCACCGAGTGGTCAATTATGAGGTCTACTGGTATTACCGGATTAATTTTAGTGCCGTCACCTCCTTTTCTAATTACTTCAGCACGTAGTGAAGCAATATCTACAACTGAGGGTACACCTGTAAAATCCTGCATTAATACACGGGCTGGCTTAAATGGTATTTCTTTATCGATGCCAGATGGATCCCAGTGTGAAAGGGTATAAAGGTGCTCATCTGTTATGGCGAAACCGTCATGGTTTCTTAAAACATTTTCCAGTAAAATGCGAATTGAAAAGGGTAGTCGCTGAACGTTAACATTGTTTTTTTCGAGTTGCCTGAGAGATGCGATTTTATGTTTCATTGTGAGTTTGAAGTTTATTTTATAATGTAATGTATTTTGTAGTCCTTTAAAGATAAGGTATTTCCCGAAATTCTTTTTACTTAATAGAAGTTTTGTTTTCTTCGTAACTTAAAATGCCGCTGAGAGCAATTACAGAGAGAGTATGAAATTCCCCCCTCCAGTAGTTAAAATAACAAGGTTAGCAGCTAATAAAATTACATCATAATGCCATCCATACCCTTTTTCTGCATAAAACCCTGTTTTCCAGACAAATATTTTTTTACCTATGGCGCCTAACATTACAATGATTAAGATCAATGAAGCAATTTGTGTAAAAATCCCCAGTATGATCCCGGCAGCACCAATAATTTCACCCAGTCCCAGAATAAAGGTGAAGGTTTTACTCATTCCAATACTTTCACTTCTCTCAGCAGGTTTAGTTAAATGGCTCCACCCACTGGAAAAAAAGACAATGCCTGTAATAATCCTTAATAAAAGCAAAGCCCAATCAGTATAATTTATGAGTTCCGTAAATATCATTTTTCAACTTTATTTGTTATGCATATTTAGTACATTAGGTAAAGTTTTTTCCTTAATTATTCAAGGCATGATCACTAATAGTTAATCAAACTAAAAAGATAAATCATATAGTGCTTATGTATGTGCTGATACAAAATAAAATTTAACTGGATTAAAGTCTAGGTGGAGAAGTAAGTATACTAATGGCATTATTTATAAGTTATTATTTTGTACGTTTTAACTTGTTAAAACGAAAAAACATACCTATATTTGTAATCTGATAATTAATAAAATTTAGTGGGGAAATTTTATTTTTTAATAGGGCAAGCCTTAAAACTTATTGTCAAAATTTCTACTACAAATTAATAACTTTCAATTTTTCAGAATTAATTAATTGAGCGTTTGAGTTAAGAAAATATAAAATTCAATTATATTTTAACCTCATGTTTGGATGCATAACCCTTTACTTTAAAATTTATTAGCCATGAGAGAAACGTACAGAGCCATTATCAGATTAATGAACCTTTTAGAAAAAACAGTAAACTCTGAAACAGCCTTATCTAACGCTGCAAACAGGATGGGAAATAATAACGTCAGACGTTTTCTTTTGGAGAAACTTCATGAGAAGAAAAGGTTTACTAAAGAGCTTGAGGACAGTGTAAAAAAAATTAAAAATACTTCTGATTTTGCATCTATGTCCCGCAGAGGTGTAATATTAAATTGGCTCAATGAAGAATTCGGTTATAATTGTACGAGTGAAAAAGCCTTTATTGAGGAAGTAGAATATGGAGATAAACGTGCATTGGGTGATTATGAGTTAATACTTCAGGATGATGGTTTGCCATATGACATAAAGCAAGTCCTCCATACTCATAAAAATAAATTGAAAGAAGGGATGACCACGTATGAGGAATTGTTTTCTTATTAATTTAATTTGATGCGACTGCTTTATTTAAGCTCAGATTTATTTTATAATTGTTCAGGCATAATACATTCCTGATTTTAATGTATTCATATGTATTACCATTTCTCACTTAACTTATTCAATGATTGTTTACCTAATGAGGTATAATTTCGTTTGTAACTAATTCAACTATTTTCAATATCAAGTATCCTTCAATGTCATTATTATAATTTTAGACTCTTTATTTCATTAATTCTATAAAAATACGTACTAAGTATTTTAAATTAAGTATTATTACTTATATTTGGACATATTAATACTTATTTAAATACTATGGAACGAGTTATAGTTATAGGTAATGGAATGGTTGGGTATAAGTTTTGCGAAAAATTTATAGCCAAAGCAAAGGGTAAAGATTTTGAATTAATGGTTTTTGGTGAAGAACCAAGACCTGCATATGACAGGGTGCATCTAAGTGAATACTTTGCAGGAAAAACTTCGGATGACCTTTCTCTAGCGCCTCTTAATTGGTATGAAGAGAATGGAATTATATTAAAAACTTCAGAATTAATTTCCCAGGTTAATGCAAAAGAAAAGCAAGTCATAACCTATAAAGGGCATGTATATGAGTATGACTACTTAGTTATAGCTACAGGCTCTTCTGCTTTTGTTCCTCCTATAGATGGTGTGGATAAAAAAGGTGTTTTTGTATATAGAACTATTGAAGACCTTGATGCAATTAAAACATATGCATCAAAGATAAAGCAACAAGGTAAAATAGAAGCGGCAGTATTAGGAGGAGGATTGCTAGGATTAGAAGCTGCAAAAGCTGTAAAAGACCTTGGACTAAAAGCTCATGTAATAGAATTTGCTCCCCGCTTAATGCCAAGGCAATTGGATGAAGGAGCTAGTAAAATGCTTCAAAAAACTATTGAAAAATTAGGTATCGGTATTCACCTGGGGAAACAAACACAGCAAATAAACGGGAATGGTTCCATTGAAGGAATGCAGTTTGTAGATGAGGCTTCATTGCATGTAGATATGTTGGTAATTTCGGCCGGAATAAGGCCGCGCGATGAATTAGGTGTAAGCTCAGGATTAAAAGTAGGCGAGAGGGGCGGAATAGAAGTTAACAATAAAATGCAAACTTCAGATGAAAGTATATACGCCATAGGCGAAGTTGCTTTGTATAACAATGGTATTTACGGTCTGGTTGCACCAGGGTATGATATGGCCGATGTTGCTGCTGAACAGATTTTAGGTGGAGATAAGGTGATGGTTGAAACCATTGATATGTCTACACAATTAAAATTAATAGGCACTGAAGTAGCCAGTTTTGGAGATCCTTTTGTTGAAAATGATGAGGTTGTGGCTATTGTATATGAAAATAAGTTTACAGGAATATACAAACGTATTAATGTATCTAAAGACGGTTCTAAACTTCATGGTGGCATTTTAGTAGGAGACTCTTCTGATTATAATACATTGTACCAGATATATATTAACGGGATGAAACTTCCTGAAAATCCGGAAGATTTAATCCTCGGTTCAAGGGGTGGTGAGGGTAATTCTGCTTTAGGAAGCGTTTTAGACCTTCCCGATACTGCACAAATATGTTCATGTGAAAGTGTTACCAAAGGAGCTATCTGTTGTTCAATAACAGACGGTAAGAGTAGCTCTTTAGGAGATGTGGTTAAAAACACTAAAGCAACATCAGGGTGTGGTGGATGTAAACCAATGGTGGTAGACCTCGTTAACGAAACATTTAAATCCCTCGGTCAGGAAGTTAAGGAAACTATATGCACCCATTTCCCATACAATCGTCAGGAGTTATATGACCTTGTGAAAATTAATAAAGTTAAAGATTATGATGAGGCATTAGATGTGTTTGGTAAAGGTGATGGTTGTGAAATTTGTAAGCCGGCTTTAGCGTCTATTTTTGCTACTATTTATATGGAAACCCCTAACAGGCAGGTAGCTATTCAGGATTCTAATGACAGGTTCCTGGCTAATATTCAGCGTAACGGAACCTATTCCGTAGTGCCACGGGTTCCGGGAGGCGAAATAACACCAAAACAATTAATTGCATTAGGTGTAGTAGCTGAAAAATACGATCTGTACTGCAAGATTACTGGAGGACAACGAGTTGATTTATTCGGAGCACAATTACATGAACTTCCTTTAATATGGAAAGAATTAATGGAAGTAGGCCTCGAAAGTGGTCATGCCTATGCAAAATCCCTTCGTACGGTTAAAAGCTGTGTGGGCTCAACATGGTGCAGGTATGGTATGCATGAAAGTGTATCATTTGCTATAGAAATAGAAAACAGGTATAAAGGATTACGTTCACCTCATAAGTTAAAAGGTGGAGTTTCAGGTTGTATTCGTGAGTGCGCCGAAGCCAGAGGAAAGGACTTTGGTATCATAGCCGTTGAGGGAGGTTGGAATCTATATGTATGTGGTAATGGTGGAGCAACTCCAAAACACGCTATTTTACTGGCAGAACAGTTAGACGATAAAACATGTATGAAATACCTGGACAGATTTTTAATGTATTATATTAAAACAGCCGCCCCGCTTATGCGTACAGCTCCGTGGTTAGAAAAATTAGAAGGTGGAATTGAGTATCTGAAAAAAGTAGTTATAGAAGATAGCCTGGGTATTGTTGGAGAATTGGAAAATGAAATGCAAGGCTTGGTAGAGAAATATGAATGTGAATGGAAACAGGCAGTGGAAGATCCTGAAATGATGAAAAGGTTTAAACATTTTGTGAATTCTGACGAAACAGATAACAATATAGAGTTTGTTCCTATGAGAGAGCAAAAAATGCCAAAGCCTTGGATGAAAATTGAGCTGAGCAAATAATTAACAAACAAAACAAACCAAAATGCAAGATATCTTGAGCACATATCAGTCAGTTACCGAAAATGAAGTTACAACGTGGTTTAGAGTAGGTTACGTTTTTGATTTCCCTGAAAACGGGGGAGCATGTATTAAATATAAAGACAAACAAATAGCTGTTTATAATTTTACCAGGAAATCAAAGTGGTATGCTTGCCAGAATTTATGTCCCCATAAAATGGAAATGGTACTTTCACGAGGAATGATAGGCGATTTGGATGGAATACCTAAAGTTGCTTGTCCTATGCATAAAAAAACCTTTTCCCTGGAAGATGGTAATAATTTAAATGGAGATAATTTCAAAATTGCTGTTTATCCGGTTAAAATTGAAGATGAAAATGTTTATATTGGCTTTGTAGAATAACTAGGCCATTATAATGATAACAGATTTAAAATTTGTTCAAGCAATACATCGTATCGATTTAGAGAATTCCCGGGATCCTAACAATGAAGATTTTATGGGACAATCATATCCGAAAGAGTTATTGTATGCTCAGCGAATGACAGAAAAACTATTGGAGTTTGATCCTGTTGCTCCAAAAGAACTACAAATAGCAGCACGGGCGCAACACATATGTAGATGGGAAATCCCAAGGGATTCATATCCCATGGATAAAGTAGGATACCTGAGATGGCGCGAAGAACTTAAAAAAATGCATGCAGAGAAAGCTTCGGATATTTTAAAAGATGTGGGTTATGACCAGGATTTTATAAATCTTGTAGCTTTTTTGATTCAAAAAAAATTACTTAAAAAAGATACTGGTACACAAACTCTGGAAGATGTAGTTTGTTTGGTTTTCCTTCAATTTTATTTTGAGGATTTTGCATCCAAACATGAAGATGAAAAAATAATAGATATTATTCGAAAAACCTGGAAAAAAATGTCTGCTAAAGGACATGAAGCAGCTCTCAGTTTACAACTTTCCGATAAAAGCTTATCTTTAATAAAAGCAGCAATTTCTGAATAATAGAATTTATGAAGACCAAGGATAATGCAAATTCTCTGGAAAGGCATACATTTTATAAGCTTAGCCGGCTGTATGTTATTGCACTGAGTGCAATTGCATTGTCTGTAATATTGAGTCAGATACTCATACGAAAGTACCTCAATGATCAGCAGGGGGATTCAAGGGTTATTAATGTTGCCGGAAGACAACGGATGCTAAGCCAGAAGCTTACAAAAGAAGTTCTCTTAATTACAAATGAACAAAACCCTGAAAAAAGAATACAGATAATTGATAACCTTAAAGAAACCATTCATTTATGGTCATCATCACACAGGGCATTACAATTGGGCGACAAGCAATTGGGTTTGCCCGGAGAAAACAGCGATGAGGTCTTTCAAATGTTTCGTGAAATCACTCCGGTTTATCAAACTATATATTCTTCTACATTAAATATATTAAAGGCAGCAGGTCAAAATTCACAACTTAATTCGAGTTCAACCAGTAATGATGTAAATACTATTTTAAGTAATGAAAAAGTATTTTTACAACTCATGGATGGCATTGTAAATCAATATGATATTGAGGCTAAACAAAAGTTGAGCAGGCTCAGAAATCTTGAAATGCTCATTCTATTAATATCATTGCTGATACTCATAGCAGAATTCTTTTTTATTTTCCGCCCAACGGCAGTCGCAGTTAAAGATACCATTCAAAGATTATTGTTAGCAGAAAAAAGGGCAAAGAAAATGGCTGTTGATGCCGATGAATTAAGTGAAGCAAAAGAAAAGTCAGTTAAAGAATTGAGGGTACTTAACTATGCAATAGACCAGACTCTCCTTTTCGCAAGGGTAACCCGCGATGGCATGATAGTACATATGGGAGATAAGTTCTCAAAACTTTTCGGGTATCAGAAATTTAATATAAATGAAAAGTTTTCAGATATCCTCACAAGGTTAGAAACAGAAAGATTGTTTATCGACAACCTCATTAGTGAAAATTATAAAAAAGGATGGCAGGGAGAACTAAAAATAACAAAAAAAGACGGGACTTTTATCTGGTTGGAAACAACTATGGTACCCGTTAGTATGAGTGATGAAAAATCTGAGCTACTCATTATTTGTTTCGACATCACTGCCAGAAAGGAGGCCCAATTGGAAATAGAAAGGCTTACCAAATTGAGCTTTGAAGAAAAAATGAACCGACAAAAAGTCCTCTCAAGTAAAATCATAGAAAACCAGGAAAATGAACAAAACCGAATTGCTAAAGATATTCATGACGGTATAGGGCAAATGTTGACAGGTTTAAAATTTAACCTGGAAAGCATAGATCTGAAGGATAAAGAGAAGACAGAAGTAAAAGTTGAGCAATTAAAAAATTTAACCTTAGATATTATTAAAGGGGTCCGAACCGCCACTTTTAATCTGACTCCTCCCGAACTTACTGACCATGGAATTGTACCTGCACTAATTAAATTAACCCAGGAATTGTCAAGGTTAACAGGAAAAAATATTGTTTTTTATAATAAAACAGATTTTAGCGACCGGTTAGATTCCTTAATTGAAATAAATATTTACAGGATAACCCAAGAAGCAATTAATAATGCCATTAAATATGCAGATTCAACCCATATCATTGTCACACTCTCACACAGTAAAAATTTACTCAGTATAATTATTGATGATAATGGCAAAGGATTTGATCCTGCGAAAGTTAAAAATAAGAAAAATGCAGAAGGGGGCGGAATGGGAATGTCATACATGAAAGAAAGAGTGTCCTATATAAATGGAAGATTATTTATGAATTCTGTACCCGGCGAAGGAACCCGCATTACTTTAAATATTCCCATTTAATTAAAAGGGAGGATAATCAAAAATGTATTTAATTAACTATCTGAATTTCAAACTAAGAGAAATTACTTAAAAATTCTTAATTTTAGCGAGTATTTAATAAGTAAACAAAAACATGAGGGTAGTTTTAGCAGATGACCATATACTTGTAAGAGATGGAATAAAATCTCTCTTAGAAGACGAAAAGGATATTGTAGTAGTTGATGAGGCTTCAAATGGTTTGGAAGCTTTGCAGATGGTAGAGAAAAATAACCCTGATATACTTATAGTAGATATAAGAATGCCGGAACTTACGGGGATTGAAGTAGTAAAAAAGCTTAAGGAGGCCAATAATGATGTAAAAATCCTTGTCCTTTCAATGCACGACTCCGAAGAGTATGTTGTGCAATCTATAGAAGCGGGTGCGGACGGTTATTTACTTAAAGGATCCAGCAAAGAAGAATTTTTAAAAGCATTAAACACCATAGCTGCAGGCAGTAAGTATTACAGTGGGGATATTTCGGCTATTATTTTTGATAATTTTGTGCAGGGCGGAAGTGCTAAAAAATCTTTAAAGAAAGAAACACCTTCAGAATTTTCTCTGACTAAAAGAGAAAAACAAATACTTACCTATGTGCTGGAAGGAAAAAGTAACAAAGAAATTGCCGAAGAACTTGAAATTAGTAAACGTACCGCAGAGGTGCATCGGTTTAACCTCATGAAAAAACTGAGAGTTAAAAACTTGATGGAACTTGCCAATAAGGCTAATCAATATAATTTATTATAAAATCTACCAATTGTCTCCCAGTCCATCAACTTGATTATTGGTTTCCTTGGGAGAATAGTCAATATAGTATTGTGGCTGTATAAAAAGGTTTATATAAAGTGTTTATGAAGCTATATGTCAGGTTGAGCGCCCCCGAAGTGTCGGGGGAAACCTAAGTTATAGTTCTCGATTGTGCTTACGCTAAAGCTTCAGCGACACGCGTGCGCTCGAACAGACAGTTATAATACCTTTTTAGACAGCCTCAGGAAGATACCACAAACCCCAACCCCGAAGGGGTTGAACTCAAAGCTACACATAATTTCATACAAGGAACATACAAAAATCTTAGCTCGAACTCGCGTTTATTTATCCTCATTCAATAACTCTATGGCATCATATTTTAATACCTTCTGATTAAGATATTCCATATTCTTTAATTTACAGAAGCCTTTTTTGAGATTCTACACAATATTTATTTATAATAATTTCTTTTCTATAATTTTTCAAAAAATAAGTATTTTATACGTATTTAATTAAGTATTAATACTTATATTTGAAATAAGTAATCAACAAAATAGAAGTTATGAAAAATACATTCTTAAAATCATTCTTTATTTCAATTTCACTTATTCTGCTTGCATGTGGAGAAAAAAGTGAGAATAAACAATCAGGCGAAGAAGTAGCTCAACTGGAAGAAGCTACCACTAAAACGAAACAACTAACAATTGAAAAACCGCAACTTACTTTCGGTTTTATTAAGTTGACCGATATGGCACCCTTGGCCATAGCAAAAGAAAAAGGGTTCTTTGAAGACGAAGGGCTTTATGTAACTATTGAGGCACAGTCAAACTGGAAAAATGTCTTGGACAGGGTTATAGACGGACAACTGGACGGTTCACATATGTTGGCAGGACAGCCCATTGCTGCAGGTGCAGGGTTTGGGCGACAGGCCGAATTAGTTACTCCATTTTCCATGGATTTAAACGGAAATGGTATTACAGTATCTAATGATGTCTGGTCTAAAATGAAACCGCATGTTCCTATGGGCGAAGATGGGAAACCCATACATCCAATCAAAGCCGATGCTTTAGCACCCGTAATAACAGAATATAAAAATTCTGGCAAGCCATTTAAAATGGGAATGGTCTTTCCGGTTTCAACACATAATTATGAAATACGTTACTGGTTAGCTGCAGCTGGAATAAAGCCGGGTTTCTATACCCAAGATAATGTGCAGGGGCAAATTGATGCCGATGTTTTACTTTCTGTAACCCCGCCACCACAAATGCCGGCAACACTGGAAGCAGGTACTATATACGGATATTGTGTAGGAGAACCCTGGAACCAACAAGCAGTATTTAAAGGAATAGGTGTTCCCGTAACCACAAACTATGATATCTGGAAAAACAACCCGGAAAAAGTGTTTGTGATGACAAAAAAATTCATAGATGAAAACCCGAACACTTCCATTGCAATAACTAAAGCACTTATAAGAGCCGGAAAATGGCTGGATACACCAGGAAATAGGGAAGAAGCTGTGAAAATTTTGTCCATGCCCGCGTATGTGGGGGCTGATGAGGTTGTACTCGCTAATTCAATGACAGGAACGTTTGAGTTTGAAAAAGGAGATATACGTTCTATGCCCGACTTTAATGTATTCTTTAGATATCACGCAACATACCCATACTATTCTGACGGAATCTGGTTTTTAACACAAATGCGTAGATGGGGTCAAATTCACGAATCAAAACCGGCTGAATGGTACAGTGAAACCATAAAAAATATTTACAGGCCGGATATATGGAAAAAAGCAGCCGGATTACTTTTGGAAGAAGGGCATTTAAACGCCGAAGAAATTCCTGAAACAGACGGATACAAGCCTGTAACAACAGACTTTATTGATGGAGCCAGCTATGATGCAAAGGATCCCATAGGTTATATAAATAGTTTCCAGATCGGAAATAAAGATTAATGCTTGGTTTGTTTTGAGTATTTACGGGAAAACTATGAAGAGCTCAACATCATAGTTTTCCTACTCAAAACAAATTTTATGAAATTCAAAACAAAAAAAGTAAAGAGATGAAGGACAAGATTATAAAATATACCAAATTTATTGGTTTAGGGTTCCTGGAACCACTCATACGACTCATTAGCGGTGAGCAGCCAAAAAAACACTTTAAAGAAACTTCACAACGATTGCTAATTCCAATTTTATCGGTTTTTGTATTCATTTTTGTATGGCACTCCGGTTCAAAAGCTCTTTATAATATTGAAGCCGAAGCCCGAATTGTAAAAGTACTTAATGATCAGGGAGAAGAAGCTGCTGAAGAAATGCGAAACTGTATAGAATCAGGGGAATTCAGTTGTCAGCCTAACACCTTACCATCACCCGCACAGGTAATGGCATCAGCCCAAAGGCTTTGGCAGGACCATAAATCCATTTCGCAAAAGAAAAAAGATTTCCTGGAACGGGTGTCAGAAACGAATGCGAAACGTGAAGAAGATGGTTTAAAAGCAATAACGTATACAGGAAGGCCTTCGTTTGTAGATCAGATATTAACAAGTTTGAAAACAGTATTTGCCGGATTTTTACTGGCATTGTTAATTGCAGTTCCGGTAGGTGTTATCCTAGGATTAAGCAGTACACTTAGAATAGCTTTCAACTGGTTAATGCAAATATTTAAACCTGTATCCCCGGTGGTTTGGTTGTTACTCGTTTTTATGATTGTTAAAACACTAATGAGAAATTCCGATGGGGATAGTTCTTTTATTATATCTTTTATAAGTGTAGGATTATGTGCTATGTGGGCTACCCTGGTAAATACCAGTATGGGTGTTTCATCGGTTGATAAAGATTACATTAATGTAGCCAAGGTTTTACAATTGGGGATTGGGCAAAAAATATTCAAAATTATATTACCATCATCTTTCCCTTTAATTTTTACAGGGTTAAGGATTACACTTTCTGTTGCCTGGATGGTGCTAATTGCCATTGAGTTATTAGCGCAGAGCCCGGGACTCGGATCATTTGTATGGGAAGAATTCCAAAATGGCGCCAATGACTCAAATGCAAAAATAATAGTAGCTATGTTCGTGATCGGTATAATCGGCTTTATGCTGGACAAAATTATGCTTATGCTGCAAAAGCTGGTAACCTTTGATAAACAAATTGCATAGTTATGGCGTATTTAGAACTAAAAAATGTGTGCAAATCCTACGGTGAGGGTAAAAACAAAACAGAAGTTTTGTCCAACATCAACCTGGAGATAGAAGAAGGTGAATTTGTGGTCATAGTAGGATTTACCGGTAGTGGCAAAACTACCCTGATGAGCTTAATAGCCGGGTTAACAGAACCCGACTCGGGAGAAATAATTTTTAAAGGAAAACCCATAGAAGGTACCAGCCATGAACGTGGCATTATATTTCAGAATTACTCATTATTGCCATGGTTAAACGTGTACAACAATGTTGGAATGGCTGTAAATGAAGTGTTTTCAAAGTTGACCAGGAAAGAAAAAGACCAAAGGGTGAGGGAATATATTGAAATGGTAAACTTATCACCTGCCATTAATAAAATGCCAAAAGAATTGTCAGGAGGTATGCGTCAGCGTGTTGCCGTATCCAGGGCTTTATCAATGAATCCTGAATTATTGTTAATGGATGAACCTCTAAGCGCACTCGATGCATTAACCCGTGGAAACCTCCAGGAAGAAATTCTTAAAATATGGAGTAAAGATCAACGTACTGCATTGCTTATAACAAATGATGTGGACGAAGGTATCTTAATGGCAGACCGGATTATACCATTAAATCCCGGTCCAAAAGCAACACTAGGACCGCAATTTGATATTAATATTTCCAGGCCACGTGATAAAACAGCACTTAATAAACTCGAAGAGTTTAAAACCTTAAGGAATTCAATTATTGAATACCTTATGGAGATTGGAAATAGCAGGACATCTATAACTTCAGGGCAAACCTATGAGTTACCTGACTTGCAGCCTGTATTAAAAAATGGTTTTTCAAGAAGAATTTTTTAAATCTATAGTTATGTTCGAGATTTTAACAACGGAAAAAGTAAAGACAATAAAAGCTGAAGAAGCTAAGAAAAGAACTGAAAACGGGATTGATTATAACAGTTCCATGTTAGAAATCAATAACCTTACCAAAATATATCCTACACCTAAAGGAGATTATGTGGTTTTAGAAGACCTGAACCTTCAAGTAGAAAAAGAAGAGTTTGTATCTATTATCGGACATTCAGGTTGTGGAAAAACAACACTGCTTTCCATGATTGCCGGGCTGAATCCGGTTTCAGGCGGACAAATAATTTTAAATGGGACCCCCATAGAAGGACCTGGGCCGGACAGAGGTGTTATTTTTCAATCACCCAGTTTATTACCGTGGATGACCGCCCTGGAGAACGTAATGTTGGGAGTAAAACAGGTTTTTCCGCATGCTACAAGGAAACAGAAACAGGATATATGTAAATATTACCTGGCAAAAGTAGGTCTGGATGGTGCATTTAATAAAAAGGCAAAAGAATTGTCACAGGGAATGCGGCAGAGAGTAGGGATAGCCAGGGCATTTGCCTTAAAGCCTAAAATGCTTTTGTTAGATGAACCCTTTGGAATGCTGGATTCACTAACAAGAGGTGAGTTGCAGGATGTGTTAATTGATGTTTGGAATAAAGAAAAAATTACAGCTATAATGATTACACATGATGTTGATGAATCTATTTTCCTTGCCGACCGGGTAATTATGATGACATCCGGGCCAAAAGCACAGGTGGGTGATATACTCAAAATAGATTTTGAAAGGCCAAGAAACAGAAAGGATATTCTAGAGCACGATGACTTTTATAAGTATAGAGAGCATTTAATAAACTTCCTTGAGCACTAGGTATCATTTGAACATATAATCATTAAAATATACCTCTTTTGACTTTTATGTTAGAAAGGTATTTGCGCATAAATAAGTTACCTAGTAAAAATACTTAGTACTTATTTTTCGTTTTAATTTTATTTAAAAAAATAAGTAATCATTTATAGTATTTTCATTGAAATACCTGCATTTTTTATAAAATGACAATAATTTTATAATTACGTATTTTTATCTATTTATTTAAGTATTAATACTTATTTTTGAAATTCAAAACAAAAACGAGTATTACGATGAATTCAGTTAAAGCCACAAAGTTGGATCTTCTCAACTTAAAAAGTATTCCTATCAGAACCTTTTGGATAACTTCTATTGCATTTTTTCTATGCTTTTTTTCCTGGTTTGGTATTGTGCCATTTATGCCAGATGTAGTCAAAGAACTAGGATTAACTCCCGACCAGAAATGGAATTCCATAATTTTGGCGGTAACGGGTACTGTATTTGCCAGGTTATTAATAGGAAAATTATGTGATAAGTATGGCCCCAGGTTATGTTATACCTGGTTACTTACTTTAGGTGCCATACCGGTTATTTTATTAGGTTTGGTGCAAACACCCTTACAGTTTTTAATATGCAGGTTATTTATAGGATTTATAGGAGCTTCATTTGTAATTACGCAATTTCATACCTCTATTATGTTTGCCCCGAATGTTGTAGGAACCGCTAATGCTACATCTGCAGGATGGGGTAATCTGGGGGGCGGGGCTAATAGACTTGGAATGCCACTCATTGCAGCTGCTGTGGTTGGTTTTGGTGTAGCCGAGGCTGATGCCTGGAGATATTCTATGATCATTGCAGGTATAGTATGTTTTTTAATGGGATTGGTTTACTTCTTTTTTACCCAGGATACCCCTACTGGAAACTTTAAAGAATTAAAAGCAAAAGGAGAATTGCCCAATACAAAAAAAGATCAGGTGAGTTTTAAAGAGGCCATACAGGATTACAGAGTTTGGATTTTATTTATAGTATATGCAGCATGTTTTGGTATAGAACTTACTGTGTATGGTACGATGGATGATTACCTTCAGAATACCTTTAACCTGGAAAGGGTGACGGCAGGTAATATAGTGTTATCATTTGCCCTTATGAATATTTTTGCCCGGACTCTTGGAGGTTTTTTTGGAGATAAGTTTGGTAATCTAAAAGGACTAAGGGGCAGAGTTATATTTTTAGCAGCTATTCTGTGCATAGAAGGAATAGTACTCACAATTTTTTCAAGCATGAATAGTTTTACAATAGCTATAGCCTTCCTGGTAGCCTTTAGTTTAACGGTACAAATGGCAGAAGGAGCAACATTTTCTGTAGTCCCTTTTATTAATAAAAAGGCCATCGGTTCAATTTCTGGTATAGTTGGTGCAGGTGGAAACGTTGGAGCATTTCTTGCAGCTTTATTACTCAAATATAAATCTGCAGCAGCAGAAAAGATTGCAATCACAACAAATGAAGGATTAGGGCAGGAAGCAGTTCAAGCAGCTCAATCGGCAGCGTCCTCAGCGGCAGTTTCAAGCGGATATTTACTTATCGGATTAATAGTTGTAGTTTCAGGTTTACTTTCGCTTACTATAAAGTTTTCAACTGAAGATGAAAAAGTTGTGAACGAAGAAAAGGCGGTAAATACCGAAATTAAAAAACCGGCTAAAGAACCTGTTCCTGCCTGACCTGCATTTTGAATTTGCAGTAAAAGACGATCAACAAAAATTTATTTAATAATTATTTATAGGGTTTTTTACAGGATTAATAATAATATACAACAACTCTTTTTTCATATTCTTTAAAACCTCATATTAGTTATAATTATACGCATTTAAAAGAAGTATATGCAACAAAAGGAATTAAAAACAACATGCTCATATTGTGGAGTCGGATGCGGAATAGTTGTTAAAAAAGATTCCAAAAATAAAGTTTACGTAGAAGGCGATAAAGACCATCCTGTAAACAAGGGTATGCTCTGTTCTAAAGGAATGAATCTGCATTATGTAGCAAATGATATATCAGACAGGATTCTTTATCCTGAAATGCGATGGAGTAAATCCCATAAACGGGAACGTGTAAACTGGGATGATGCATTAGGTAGAGCGGCTTCTGTGTTTAAATCCATTATTAAAAAGTACGGCCCTGATAGTGTTGGCTTTTATGTATCCGGACAATGTTTAACAGAAGAATATTACATTGCCAATAAACTTACCAAAGGGTTTTTAGGAACTAATAACATAGATACAAACTCCCGTTTGTGTATGAGTTCTGCCGTTGTTGGTTATAAAAAAACATTTGGAGAAGATAGCGTTCCGGGTTCGTATGCCGATATTGAACTAGCAGATTGCTTTTTAATCGCAGGGGCAAATCCTGCATGGTGCCATCCCATTCTTTTCAGGAGACTGGAGAAGCATAAAGAGGCTAACCCGAATGTAAATGTTATTGTTGTAGACCCGCGTAAAACCGATTCGGCTAACTTTGCCGACCTTCACCTTCAGATTAACCCGGGAACAGATATAGTTCTTTATAATGCAATAGGGAGAAGGCTTTTGGAACGTGGAATGATCGATTATGATTTTATAAAAGACCATACAGAAGATTTTGATAAATACAAAGAACAGATTTTAGAGACCTCTATAAAAAAGTCTGCTAAAATTTGTGGAATTACTGTTGATGAGATTAAACTTGCGGCTGAACTCATAGGCAAATCCACAGGGTTTATAAGCATGTGGGCCATGGGGTTAAATCAGAGTGTGGTAGGTGTAGATAAAAACTTTGCATTATTAAACCTTTCCCTTATCACCGGCCAAGTAGGGAAACCGGGGTCAGGTCCATTTTCACTAACCGGACAACCCAATGCTATGGGTGGAAGGGAAGTAGGAGGTATGGCGAATCTCCTGGCGGCCCATAAAGATCTTTTTAATCCGCAACATAGACAAGAAGTAGCAGATTTTTGGGGTGTAAATGAAATTTCTTCCAAACCGGGATATACCGCAACCGAAATGTTTGAAGCCCTTGAAAAAGGAAAATTAAAAGCAGTTTGGATTGTCTGTACAAATCCTTTGGTGAGTCTTCCAAATGCCCGCAGGGTTGAAAAAGCCCTTGAAAATGCGAAATTTGTCGTTGTTCAGGATATCTCACATAAGTCCGATACCCTAAAATATGCCGATTTGGTATTACCCGCTGCCGGATGGTTGGAAAAAGAAGGCACCATGACCAATTCTGAAAGACGTATATCTTATTTATCTAAAGGAATCAATCCACCGGGTGAAGCAAAAGCAGATGTAGATATTTTGTGTGCTTTTGCACAAAAAATGGGATTTAAAGGGTTTAATTATAACAGTACTGAAGATATTTATAAAGAATACTGCATGCTTACAAAAGGAACAAATATTGATATTTCCTATTTAAGTTATGATAGGTTAAAAAATGAAGGGACCTTTCAATGGCCGGTGTCTGATTACAGGCATCCGGGCACTCCTCGTTTATTTGAAGACAAAAAATTTTATACACCATCTCAAAAGGCCATTTTTAATGTACCTTACAGTATAGAAAATGCTTCGGTAAAACCGGATTCAGAATATCCGTTAGTGTTAACAACAGGCAGGATCCGTGACCAATGGCATACTATGACCAAAACCGGAAAAGTAGCCCGTTTGCAAACCCATTACCCGAACCCGGTTCTTGAAATAAACCCTATTGATGCTTACATAAGTAAAGTAAGGGAAGGAGATGTAGTTGAGGTAAAAAGCAAGAATGGCCTGGTAAGAGTAAGAGCAAAGATCACAGAAAATATTAAGGAAGGCGTTGTTTTTCTTCCTATGCACTGGGGCAAACAACTGAACAGTGATTTGAATCGTGCAAATAACCTAACAAACACTATTGTAGATCCACAATCTAAAGAACCGGATTTTAAATTTACTTCTGTTTCTGTTTCAAAATATAAAAAACCGTATCAGAAAATATGTGTTGTTGGAGCCGGAGCTGCAGCATTCAGGTTTATACAAAATTACAGAGAGCATAATGATGAGGATGAAATTCATGTATTCTCACAAGAACCTAATCCTTTTTATAACCGGGTATTACTCCCTGAATATGTAACCGAAGAGCTCTCATGGGAACAACTACAAAAAATTAAAGATGTTGAACTAAAAAAATTAGAAATCCACCTTCACAAAGAAGTTTATATAAAAGGAATAGACAAAGCAAAGAAAACCATTATTGATAATCTTGAAAATGAGTATGATTATGATATCTTAATCCTTGCAACCGGTAGCAGACCTTTTATCCCAAAAGATGTTCAACTGGATTTACCTGGTAGGTTTACACTGAGGAATAAAACGGATGCAGATAAATTCAAAGATTATTTAGATAATACCAATCTTCCTCACAAAGAACAACATGTTGCTATTGTAGGAGGCGGGCTGTTAGGATTGGAGCTGGCTGCTGCATTAAAGCATAAAAATGTAAAAATAACTATTATACAAAGGGCTTCACGTCTTATGGAAAGACAATTGGATACCATTTCAAGTAAGTTATTGGCGCAGGATGTTCAGGAAAGAGAAATCCAGATTTATTTTGATAATGAAGTAAGTACAGTATTTAATGAGGAAGATTCTAATGAACTTAGCATCACCCTTAAAAGTGGTAAGATAATAAATGCACATGCTATTGTATATGCTATAGGTACAGTGCCGAATATTGATTTGGCCAGGGTGAATGGTGTTGCATGTGGCAGGGGAGTGAAGGTGAATCAACATTTACAATCCTCAGATGACGCTATTTTTGCAATTGGCGAGATTGCCGAATTTAACGGACGAATGTTTGGAATAACTTCTGCAGCCGAAGAACAGGCAACAATACTTGCAAATTATATTGCAGGGGATATAAGCAGTGTTTACAAGGGTTCTGTATTAATGAACATTCTTAAATTCCAGGATCTTGACCTGTGCAGTATTGGCGACATTTTTGTCCTGGAAAATGATGATTCCTATGAAGAAATCATTTTTACCGATGTAAGCAGGCGCTACTATAAAAAATGTATTGTGAAAGATGATCTTTTGGTTGGAGCAGTTTTAATGGGTGATAAAAATGAATTTGCCGAATTTAAAACTATGATTGAAAGCAAAATTGAGCTCTCTGATAAACGCACCAAGCTCCTAAGGGGAAGTTCTAATGAAAAACCTGTAATAGGAAAATTAGTATGTTCATGCAGCCAGGTGGGAGAAGGCAATTTGGAAGAAGCAATTAGGTCCGGGTGCAATGACTTTACACAGCTTTGTAAAACAACCGGGGCAGGATTAGGCTGTGGTAGTTGTAAAACCGAAGTGAGAGAAATATTAGGTAAAAATTTAGAATTAGTATAATGGATAACAGTCTGGCCAGAATAATTATAAAAGGAGGTGTATTATCACCTGCAGAACTAAAACATATTGTTGAAAGTGCTGAAAATTTAGGACTTAACGCAATTTCCTTTGGTTCCAGACAGGATATACTTTTTCCTGAAGAGATTGAGAACGAAGAACTTGATAAACTTGAAAGACTCACGATAGTAAAACCAGGGCATGAAGGGATGGAGAATATAATTTCATCTTATGTTTCTTCCGATATTTTCCCCGGAACGCGGTGGCTTACCAGTGATAAATATTTGTATATACTGGAGCAATTCAGGGATCAGCCAAACTTAAAGATCAATATAGTAGACCCTAAACAAAGACTGGCCCCATTGTTTACCGGCCATCTGAATTTTATTGCTTCAGAGCATGAAGATTACTGGTATTTATATATACGTATGCCGGATTGGAATGATACAAAAGTCTATCCGGCCTTGATTTACAGTTGGGATATCGCAAAAATAGCCAAAGAAATTGAAAAAATAATTAAAGAAGAACCCGAGACTATTGAAATGATTTTTGACCTGGTAAGTGATGCCGCCGATACAAATAACAGAACAATAGATAAATCGCTCAATGTACCGTTCTATCCGTTTCCGTATTTTGAAGGAATGAACAGGATTGGCAATGATAAGTATTGGCTGGGGCTTTACTGGAGAAATAATTTGTACGACCTCAAGTTTCTTAAGGCAATGTGCGACCTCTGTTCTGAATGCAGGATAGGGAAAGTTTGCATTACCCCCTGGAAGTCTATTATTGTAAAGGGTATTCCGGTAGAGTACAAGCTTATATGGGAAAAAATGCTGGGTAAATTCGGTCTAAATGTACGACACTCCATGCTGGAGCTTAACTGGCATTTACCTGTAGCAGATAAATCGGCATTAAAACTTAAAAAATTTCTTGTACAAAACTTTGATCAAAATGATATAAGTACCTATGGACTAACTTTTGGAATCACTAATTATGTAAAAAAGAGTTATTACTTTACTTCCATCGTTATTGAAAAAAATAAATTACCAGTAGAAGTTAAAGGCTTTAAAATTCGCAGTACTTATAACTTATTGTATGCAAAAGATTTTGACCCGAATACCAGGGAATATATTGTTCATGTACAGGATGTTGATAAAGTAGAATTACCGGGTATTTTAATGGAGTTGAGCCAAATGTATTTTGAGCAACTTGGAAATGAAAAGGAGGAAGAAATTATATTAAAAGAGAATAAAAAAGAGGAAATAGAAAACGAAGTACAGCAATGTACAGACTGCCTTACCATTTACGACCCTCTGTATGGCGACATCACTCAAAATATTCAACCTGGTATTTTATTTGAAGATTTGCCCGATGATTATGTTTGCTCTCTTTGTGAAGCTCCAAAAAACAATTTTATTAAAAAAACTGTAGTTAAACAGGTTGAGTGAATCCTTGTTTTTACAACTGTTTACTAAAAAATAAGGCTGTCCTAAAAAGACAGCCTTTGATTTTGTATAATAATTGCTTAAATTTTACTTAGATACACTGCCACTACCATAATTATGTACATTACCACCACTGCTGGTATTGATTTCAGATTCTTCAGAGGCATTAATAGAGATATTTGCCCCACTACTGGCTTTAGAAACAGCTTTTTTGGCTTTTAACTCATTAGCTTTTATTTGACTTCCACTACTTGCATCAGTGTAAATAATACCTGTGGTACCAGAAATTCTTGTATGTGACCCGCTACTTGAATGACAGTGTACTTCATCGGCGTTCACATTTACTTTTAGATGTGATCCGCTGCTACTGTGAAGCTCGAGCCTGTCGGTATTAATGGTATGATTTGTTTCCAGTTTAGCGCCACTGGAAGTTTCAAGTCCTGTAATATTAGGGAGGGTTACCAGAATTTTTTTTGATTCAGCCATTCCCACACGTTCTTCTAAGTGTATACGTAATACATCATCCTGGATATCTGTACGTATAAAACCTATAATGTTTTCATCAGCTTCAACCGTTATGGATGCTTTGTCATTTTGTGTAACATAAACATCTAAGCCTTCTGAAACCTTAATTGCGGAGAAATCATCTGAAACAGGTCTCTCTTCACTTTTCACATTACCATTGCCTTTTACTCCTTCTCCAAAATTAATGCAAGATGTAAAAAACATTGAAATGATAATGGAAACAATAATTCTAAATAGTGTACTCATAATTGGTTGTTTTATATTATTTATTTAGTTTTAATTTGTACGCCTTTTTCATCAATTTTCATTTTAAACTCATCTCCATTGGTGGTATCTTTAATATTTATATCGATACCATTTTCATCAATATTTATTTTGTTTTCTTCATTTTCATACTCGGTTTCATCATCATCATCACAATCCAGGCATTCCAGTATTCCATTCTCACCCATTTTCCAGTAGTGTTCAACCAAATTGCTTCGGTAAAAACCCATATCATTTTCTGTCCGGTAACCGATTTTGTATTTTGTTGTTTCATCCAATTGAATGATTTGTCCAACGGGAATAAAAACATCAATATCAATTTGCTGGTCCTTGAATTTGTTTTTGATATCAGACACAGAATGATTGTTTAGGCTTAATATGTTCTTATTTAATTTATATGTATAATTTATGGCTGAAGCGTTAGTTTTAGCCTCGTCATAAGAACTGCCTTTCGCTCTTTTATCAATTTTAATATGGGAAACAGAGTCTTCTGCTTTTTTAATATTAAAGTTTACGGTTTTTGATATAAGCTTTCTATCTCCGTTGTCATCAACAATCATATCAATACCATTTGTATTAAAAATGGCATCATAATCATCTTTTACATTCATTGTGATGGTCAATGTATCAGCCGGTAAGATATAAAGTTCTTTTTTTTCCGAAACATAACCATTATAGGCTCTTTGCATCCCTGTCCTAATCCCTAGCACTATGAGGCCGATTATAGACAATATCCATACCCCAAGTAAAGCAAATTTGGCAATCATACCTATAGATTTCAAATTGCTTACAAGGATTTTTAATCCAAGGTAGAACAGGAAAAAGAAGGGAACACCAATTGCAAAGAAAATAAATATTGATAATAACCAAATTGGTATGTCGGTAAAAATATTAAAATATTGTTGCCATGCGAATGGAGGCCCCATTATTTCGATACTACCTGCAGTGAATAAACCGATAAAAAGACTTACCAATACAGTTGCTGCGACAATTAAAAGAATTATACCAATAAATTTACCAAAAACTTTCAGTAATAGAATGATGATATCACCCACGGTGTCAAAAAAGGTTTTAGAGCTGCTTTTTACTTTACTGTAATCTGCATTTTTTACTTTATCGGCAACATCATCAAACCCTTCTTTTATTTTTTTTTCAATATTACTGATATTTACCGGTTCACCTTTCATAGCTAATTTTTGAGAGGTAGTAACGGCTTCAGGTACTAGTATCCAAAAAAGGATATAACCAAAAATAAATGTCCCTCCCGATAGAAAAGCCAGAAGAATCCAAAGTAGCCTAATCCAAACAGCATCAATACCGAGATAGTGCCCTAGCCCGGACGAAACACCACTTATGTATTTATCATCCAGATCTCTGTATAAATGTTTGGTTTTAGGAGATTTATAGTGTTGTTTAGGTTGATCATCGAAAATCTCTTCATCAACCATATAATCTTCCGGTTGCCCCATTACAGTAATTATTTCATCTACTTCCTTATGGGTTATTACCTGCCGGTCATGTTGTAATTTTTCGGTAAACAATTCTGCAATTCTTGCTTCAATGTCAGCTATAATCTCCTCTTTTCCCTGTGAATTGGCCAATGAGCGTTTTATAGCTTCTAAATATCTTTGCAGCTTGTTATACGCATCTTCATCTATATGAAAAAATGTGTTAGCCAGGTTTATATTTATAGTCTTATTCATTGTTAGTGGTTTTATCGCTTGTTACTAAATTTACTGCATTTTGCAGTTCATTCCATGTGTTATTAAGTTCTTTCAGGAATATTTTCCCATTTTCTGTTAATGTGTAATACTTTCGAGGTGGTCCCGATGTAGATTCCTCCCAGCGGTAGTTAAGTAATCCATCATTTTTTAGTCTTGTAAGTAGCGGATATATAGTTCCTTCTACTACGAGCATCTTGGCGTCTTTAAGGGTTTCAAGTATTTCTGATGCATATTTATCCTTACCATTTAAAATTGATAAAATGCAATACTCCAGAACGCCTTTGCGCATTTGTGCTTTTGTGTTCTCTATGTTCATTGTGTCATGATTCTTTAATTAAACTGTTCGTTTTTTGACTTTGTTATAGTGCACTATTATTTGATTGATTGATGACATTTTTAGTTATTTAATAAAAGGTATACTTAAGGGATATTTATATTCAAGACCTTCCTTAGCCCTTAATGTTGCAATGATAGTTGAAACCACATCCAGTGCTAATAAACCTAAACCAAGGACGCCGGCAATACTTATAAGTATAACACTCCTGGTCATGCTAAAGGGGTCATCATTGTTAAAATTAAGGTCAAAATCAATATGATGCCTGTTATGATCAGAAATATTTATAAAATTTAGTACATCCCAGGCTGTAAACAAGGCAAAGCCAAAGATAACAGCACCGGCTATCATGCTGTAAAGTAAAATGCTTATCTGAAAATTCAATGCCTGTTTTCCGTTAAAATCTACAAACTCGGACTCTTTTTTATTTGAGATCCATAAAATAAGTGGAATGATAAAATTTCCAAAGGGCATAAAATATTTTGAGAATGTCGAAATATGAATAGCTGATGATAAATTTCTGTGATGTTTTGTGATTGATGATTCCATTACATATTATTTGTTTATGCAAATATATATACAAAAAAAGGTATTATGCAAAACATAGTACTGGAAATTAACATATTTTTAACATTTTAACAACTACTGTTACGTTGTTTATTTTAAGTAATTTTATATAATTCAAATAAATGAAAATGAGTCCGAGTAAACTGAATAAATTTTTAATGTTTAAACTGCCTGCAGCGTGGTTAACCGGTGTTAGGGTAAGATGCACTAAAGATAATAAATGTGTGGTCATAGTAAAGTACAGATGGATTAACCAAAATCCTTTTAAATCTATGTTTTGGGCAGTACAGGGAATGGCTGCCGAATTAACTACAGGGGTGCTGGTAATGATGGCAATACAAAAAAGCGGAAGAAAAGTTTCAATGTTGGTTTTAAATAATAATTCAAGTTTTACAAAGAAAGCTACCGGTAAAATAACTTTTATTTGTAATGAAGGACATCTTGCCAATGATGCTGTAGAGGAAGTTATTAATACAGGAAAAGGTAAAACTTTTTGGATGCAATCAATTGGAGTAGACGAGTCGGGTGATACGGTTTCTACTTTTAATTTTGAATGGACAGTTAAACTAAAAAGTTGATTTAAGATCACTAGGTTAGAAAGGCTATATCATAAATTATAATATTTCAAAACATTTTAATTGACTATAACATCGTAATAAATATATCTAATGAATGAAGGTTTAGGTGGTGAGTTGGGAAAAATCTAATCTGCAGAATAGTTAGAAAATCCCGACCGTTCGGGACGAGATTCAGGAATCACGCTTTAGCGTGATGACGAGCCCCGAGGCTTCGGGGTTTTCTAACGGTTTTTGACTGAAAGTTAAAAAATTCCTCAGATTAGGCGTCTTTCCTACCGGCAGGCAGGTTCTTTGTTTACTCGCAAAGTTTTAAATTTAATAAAAGGTGCTTGTGAATCTCGCAAGCTCGATTTCTTTCTTGTCCCCCTGAGCGTACGCGTGTCGCTGAAGCTTTAGCGTAAGCACAGTCGAAGGGTGGGCGAGCAAAAGAAAAGAAAATAATAAAAAAGCAATAAAATTATATTGCTTATATAAATTCTGTTATATCAATCAATTCTATATAGAGCTAACGTTAAAAATAAAATTCAAATTCAAACCCATAACAAGTTGTCACCTGTAACGAATTGCATATAAAACCTACTAATAAAATAAGTAACTTAATAAATTATAAAAATGACATCACACGAGATCGATTACCATATTTATGGTGAAGAAATGCAATATGTAGAAATTGAACTTGACCCGCAGGAAGCAGTAGTAGCTGAAGCTGGTACTTTTATGATGATGGATAATGGCCTGAAAATGGATACTATTTTTGGAGATGGATCTAACCAGGACAGAGGTGTAATGGGAAAACTTTTTTCTGCAGGAAAACGTCTATTAACTGGCGAAAGTTTATTTATGACTGTATTTTTAAATGCGGACACTAACAAACGTAAAATTAGTTTTGCTTCACCTTACCCGGGAAAAATAATACCTATAGACCTTACCAAGTACAACGGGAAATTTATATGCCAGAAAGATGCATTTCTTTGTGCTGCAAAAGGGGTATCTGTAGGAATAGAATTTTCAAGGAAACTGGGCAGAGGCTTGTTTGGGGGAGAAGGTTTTATTATGCAAAAATTAGAAGGCGATGGAATGGCTTTTGTACACGCGGGAGGTACACTTGCACGAAAAGAATTAGCAGCCGGTGAAGTATTAAAAGTAGATACTGGTTGTATAGTTGGATTTACACAAGGAATTAATTATGATATTGAGTTTGTAGGTGGTATTAAGAATACTGTATTCGGAGGGGAAGGATTATTTTTCGCGACCTTAAGAGGTCCGGGTGTAGTTTACATACAGTCTTTACCATTTAGCAGACTTGCCGAAAGAGTGTGGGCATCTGCTCCAAAAGGAGGAGGCAAAGATAAAGGCGAGGGCAGTATTTTAGGAGGAATAGGAAATATACTCGATGGGGATAATAGATTTTAGTTCATAAATTCTTCCTTTATTTAGTTCGTTTTATAATTAATTTTTTTATATTGTAGTATAATTTTGACGTTCAAATTATTTATTAAACCTACCTAAATTATGTCAAGAGCTATGTTTGAGTATACAAAAGTTATACTCCAAAAAGTAAGTTCTCACCCTCTTTTATTTTATAAAGAGTTGGAAAAAGCAGTTAGCAGGTTATTGCCTTACGAAATTGAAGAATTAAAAATTTGGTTAGTTCAATTTGTACAAGGAAAACCTGAATTATCAAACAGTTTAATTTATTTAAAACTATAAAAGAAAGCCACCGAAAGGTATTCATGGTCGGAAGATTATTCTTCCGACTTTTTTTGTTATATATTGTTATTTTCTCAATTATAAAACCGATAAATATATTAGTGCAATACACTGATTACCAGTAAATTAAGTTGTTTTTATCATATATTTTTTGTATCTT
>CALGUD010000008.1 GCA_937901915.1 uncultured Flavobacteriaceae bacterium | reverse complement strand
GGTACAACTCCATTTTCACCAAATACAGGCCAATTATCAGCCCATTTCATTGGTATTAAGTAGGGAATTCGTCCTACTGAACCATTATCTCTAAACATATACGCATACCAGTCTCCCTCTGGAGTATCTATAATGCTTCCTTGAGCAATTCCTCTGTCTTTAAGAATTACTTTCCCTTCATATGGTCCTGTTATTTCTTTTGCACGATGTGCGATTACAGTTCTCATATCATTGGGTGGCCAAACTATGTTAAATATATAGTAATAGCCGTTATGTTTTATCATTTGTGATCCTTCTGCAGGTAACATTATTTTATCAGAAGCAACCTTACTTGCATTTTCTATTATAATATTGTGCTTCCTATCTTCTTAATGCCGGAGAGGTCAGATTTTAATTCTACTAATGTAATGTTCCCTGCGCCATAAATCATATAAGTTTTCCCATCATCATCAAAAAAAATGGAAGGGTCAATACCTCCAAAATCAAGTTTTATAGGGCTTCCCCAACCTTTCATCGGATCTTTTGTTTTTACAATAATATTTCCAAGACCACCTGAAAATGCCGTAACAATCATGTAAAACGTATCATTGTGCGGGTTGTAAGTGATGCCCGGAGCATAAACGCCTTGACTAATACCTGTATTGTGGGGATTGAATTCGGAGACATCATCTAAAACACCTCCCAGGTCGGTCCAGTTAACCAAATCTTTTGAATGAAAAATTGGCACTCCCGGGAACATGGCAAATGAAGAACAAACCATATAATAATCATCCCCTTTTCTGGTAATGGCAGGATCCGGATAACATCCTTGTAAAATAGGACTGTAAAATTCATCATCTTCTAAAGGGAAGTCTTTATAAACCTGATCATTTCCCTCATATACTACACTTTTAAAAACAGGGGGATTTGGCACTGTTTTCTTTTTTGTTTTATTCTGGCTGTTTCCTGTAAAGGAAAAGAAAGCAAGGCATAATGATAAAAAAATTATTTGCTTATTTTTCATAACATGTATTATTTATTATATGATTAATGGTTTGGTTAAAACCTATTTTAAAAAAATATTTATTCAAATTTTATCCAATCAATTTCAATTTCATTGTCATCTTTGGCGACAAGAAACAGGTTTTGAATACCGGCTTCAAATTTCATTAAAGTTGATTTTGTTTCTTTCCAATCCTTACTTTTAGGGATCTTTATTTTGGCAATTACTTTACCATCTTTATTGTTTTGTCTTATTTCCAGAGAGCCTCCTGATTTTGATTGTGCTTTGACGATAACAGACTTTAGAGTTTTCTTTCCAAAATCCACACTATTGTATTGCACCCATGCTCCTGATTTATTAAAGATGGTTTTCCATCCTTTAAAAGTATTTAAAGTATCTAAAAATGCTATGGATGCACCATCTTCACTTTTTTTACTGTATCTGTCAATCTGAATTTTATTCGTGGCTTCGGATACACCAATACCTCTTAATGTGGGAATAACCTTTTGAATGGTACCATCCGCATTAAAAAACATACTATCGGCCCTTATTGACCTTGCTTTATCAAAATCGGGGGAATAATCATTATGGTGATAAAATAAATACCACTGGTTTTTAAAGTTGATGATAGACTGATGATTTGTCCAGCAACCCGTTGGAGATTCATCCATGATTACACCGGTTACTTTAAATGGCCCCAAAGGGTTATCCGAAATACCATACTCCAATCGTTCCGTTTCATTTTCTACATGAGGATATGTGAGGTAATAGATTCCGTTTCTTTCAAAAACATAAGGTCCTTCTTTTAAACCTTCAGTTGGAAGATCTGCCAGAGTTACTACTTCAGAATCAAGTTCCAACATATTTTCTTTTAACTTAGCACCATAAATATTACCGGCAGACCAATAAAGGTAAGCTTGCCCGTCTTTATCTATAAAAACATTAGGGTCAATTCCGCGTACATCTTTAATGGGTTCTGCTTCGGGAGCAAAAGGTCCTTCAGGTTTATCGGCTACCGCTACCCCAATTCTAAAACCTCTGCCATACGCTACAGTATCTTTTGGTGAAGTGGGAAAATAGAAATAATATTTGCCGTTTCTTTCAATAGCATCGGGTGCCCACATACTATAACTTTCCGGCCTCACCCAAGGAACTTTATTTTGATGAACTATAACACCATGATCCTTCCAGTCAGTAAGATTTTCTGAAGAAAACACATGGTAATCTTCCATGGCAAACCAACCAACACGGCCCTTTCCTTCAGTAGCCAGGATATCGTGAGAAGGATACACGTATACTTTGTCATCAAAAACCCTGGCAGATGGATCAGCCGTAAACTGATCATTGATGAGAGGATTTTGAGCAAAAGAATAGCCGATTGAAAAAACAATTAATGCTATTTTAATAGAAATTTGATATTTGCATTTCATATATATTGGTTTTAATTTACAATAATAACACCACCGTTAACAGGTATTGTTAAATCAATTTCCTGATTTTTTTTATGTTTTGAAGTTATAATCCCTTTATTTGATTGTTTCCCGTCCGGATAAATTGTCAATTCATCACCTGCATTGATCATAGGAAGTTTTACATTAAGCTTAAGTGTTTCTTCTTGAGCATTAATTCCTGCTATATACCACTTCTCCCCATGTCGCCGTGCCAATACAACATATTTACCAGGATATCCATCAATAAAAACAGTTTCATCCCATGTGGTTGGTACATTTCTTAAAAAGTCCAGTTGATATTCGGGAGTATCCTCCAGGTTGTTTGGTGTTAAAGCAAACATTTGTACCGGGTTTTGAAAGAGTACACTGGTGGCTAATTGAAAGGTATTGGTTGTTAGGCGCTCTTGCCCTTCTGTGTTACCCTTGTTTAGAAACTTATTTAATAAAACCCCTCCGTATTCCATACTTGCAACAGAATTTCGAATGAAAGGATGTAAAGATGCATAAAATGATTCTTTGTCCCGGGCATTTTGAGTAAAGATTAACATCTCAGAAGCTATTACAGCTTCACTACCTACAAAATTAGGGTACATACGCTCCCATCCGCGAGGGAGTGTTGCGCCATGAAATATTATCATAAAACCATAATCATTTGCATCTGAAAGAATATCTTCATACAAACGCATGGTTTCTTGTTTATCCCCACCAAAAAAGTCGACTTTTAAACCTTTTACACCTGCCTCTTTAAGCCATTTCATTTCACGCTTTCTGGCTATTGACGTATTCATTTTATCTTTTGGTGTCATGAAGGCATCATTGGTAGTGCCGTTAGAATTGTACCAAAGAAAAACATCAACACCTTTAGATTTAGCATATTGAATAAGTTCTTTCATTCTATCATACCCAATATTCTTATCCCACCAGGCATCAATTAAAATATATTCAAAATTCATGGCTGCAGCCAGATCAATATATTTTACCTGGTCATCATAATTCATGCTATCATCTTGCCAGACAATCCAACTCCATGTACCACGTCCAAATTTGTAATCCTGAGAAGGTTCGTAAAGTGGTTCCACAACATCAAAAGGAATGGTTGTTTCTACAATAGGCTTTAATGTTTCACCCACTGTAATGGTACGCCATGGAGTAACCCCGGGCAGGCCTATTTGTGCTCCTGTACTACCAAACCCATTGTTGTTTTTTATGTCCGGATATTCAACACTAAAAATCCCATTCGTATAATTACTTAAATGAGAAGCACAATAAAGGCTTGACACACCGGTTTCTGATAATAATACCCAACCATTATTTCCAACATGAAATAACCCGGGAAACACATAGCCATTTGCATCTGTGTTTGTTTCCATGGATACGTCTGCAGTATAACCACTTTCATAACTAGGGGCAGTTCGCGCAAAACCGGTCATAGATGTCATCATGGGTGAGAGAAATGTTGTTGTTGTAGATGGAAATTTAAACCCCGTAACCTCTTTCTCAACTACGGTTGCCATGGTTTCACCCCAGGCTGGAAGCTCATATCTAAAAGCAATATCATTATTACTTACCTGAAATAAAACAGATAGTTGCTTTTTATCAGCATTGGTAACTGTAAATTTTAATGTGTTAGCTTCGTAGTTTATAGAGGATTGTTTAATTTTCTCTTCCTTATAGCTTTTATTGACCTGTCCGGTAGTAGACTCTACAAAACGCATGCCTTCACTAAAATTTCCTTCATTGGTCATTAAACCTAGGGGCGAATTATGAAGCATTACTCTACCATCATAAGTTACAGCATATATTGGTTTCCCATTTTCGATAGAAACATTTAATTTTAATCTGCCATCAGGACTTTGAACTTCTGCATTTTGAGAGATTACAGCTGATGAAATTAAAAAACAGTATAAAATAATTATTTTTTTCATTTTACTATTTGAGTTTTATTTTTGAATTCTATTTATAGTTTTATTCATTTGGTCGAATATAAGCTGCAAAACCACCACGGTGTAGCATCCTTACATCCCCTGAGATTCTTTGCATTAATTTCATTTAAGGTTTAACATGCCATCCAGCTTATATTCTCTCCCTTTTTTTGTATTAAAAGTTATTGTTTTTCCATTGTAATTCAGGGTACACTTATTACCTGTATTAGATAGTATTTTTGTTTCAAGTAGTTTTCCATCTCCCCATTTCATTGAAATCTCAAAACCACCCTTCGCGCAAATACCCGAAACTGTTCCAGAACTCCATGCGTCGGGTAAAGCCGGTAGAAGAATAATATCACTTTCAGTAGATTGTAAAAGCATTTCTATAACGCCTGCTGCACCACCAAAGTTACCGTCAATCTGAAAGGGTGGATGGGCATCTAATAAGTTCGGATAGGTTCCGCCGCCGCCATTATAATTAATGCTTTTTGCTCCATCCGGAGGTACATAAGTTAATAATTCCCTGAATAATTTATAAGCCCGGTTCCCATCCCAAAGTCTGGCCCAAAGATTAATACGCCAACCCTTTGACCATCCTGTAGTATTGTCTCCCTTAATTTCCAAAGTTTTTTTGGCGGCATTTGCTAATTCGGGTGTTTTTTTTGGTGTTATGTGATCACCAGGGTGTAATCCATACAGGTGTGTCTGATGACGGTGCTGCGGTTCTGCATCTTCCCAATCGTGGTACCACTCCTGTAAATTGCCATTTTTTCCTATCTGATAAGGGTATAATTGGCCCAATGCTTCTTCCATGCTACTTCTTAATGCCACATCTTTATTCAGGATTTGTGAGGCTCTTATGGTTTGTTTAAAGCATTCTCTGATCATAGCCAGATCCGATGTGGCTCCGTATAATGTAGCTCCTTTAAACCCATCAGGAGTAATATATGAATTCTCCGGAGATGTTGAAGGAGAAGTAATCAGGTAACCTTCTTTATCCTTTATAAGCCAATTGAGACAAAACTCTGCTGCACCTTTCATTAAGGGGTAGGCATAATTTTCTAAAAAGTCTTTATTACCCGTATACAAATAATGGTCCCAAAGATGTGTTACAACCCAAGTGCCACTCATATTCCAATTGGCCCACATAGGTTCACCTTGCCCAAAATCACCTACGGGGTTGCTCATTGCCCAGATATCAGAATTATGGGCCGATGCCCATCCTTCATCAATTCCATAAAATGTTTTTGCAGTAACTTTTCCGGTTTTGGCCAGGTTCCCGATAAAAGTTAAGAATGGTGTGTGCATTTCTGATAAATTGGCACTTTCTGCCAGCCAGTAATTTTCTTCCACATTAATATTCAGCGTATAGTTACTGCTCCATGGCGGACGTAGGTATGGATTCCAAATCCCTTGCAGATTTGCGGGTACACCATCGGTACGTGAACTGGAAATCAGTAAATACCTTCCATATTGAAAATAAAGTATTTCAAGGTTTTTATCGTTGTTTCCTTCAGAATATCTTTTTAAACGTTCATCAGTTGGTAAATCCGGGACATTACTTTCACTCAAATCAAGACTTACCCTATTAAAAAAAGATTGATAATCGTTTAGATGATTTACTTTTAAAGTTTGATAGTTTTTTGAAAAAGCTTCCTGTAATTGTTTTTTAGTAATTGCTTCATTATCCAGGCCATTCTTTACGGGATCTTTATCAAATCCGTTAAAGCTGGTGGCCATAGATACATACACTATAGCCTCATCGGCATTCTTAACTTGTATTGTGCTGTCTGTGACGATAACCTTACCTCCTTTGTTGTCTATTTTAAAATAGGATGAAAACCGGGTACCCCTATTTTCATCAAAACGAACAGGATTGGGATCTCTCCAATAATTCGGGGTAACATGATAGGGAGCATACCCATCTATTTGTAAAGTGTTGTTACCTGAACTGGTTTTGTACTTAAGTAAACTTTTAAATTTTACTTTGAAGTTTAAAGCCCCCCCTTTATTGGCAGATAACTTAATAGCCATTATTTTGTCCGGGTTCGAAATAAAATATTCGCGTGTATAGGTTATATTGCCCTGATCATATTTTACTTTGGCAATGGCTGTATTCAAATCTAATTCTCTATAGTAATTTTTATGCGCTCCCTGATTTTCAAATTCCAAAAACATTGTGCCCAAAGGCATATATGACTGTGAAAACTTTCCCTGAATCTTTTTGTTTAGCTTTTCGGCCAGGGCATATTCCTCATTTTTCAGTGCTTTCCGAATTTCAGGAATGTGTTTATGTGCGTCCGGATTCATATAAGAGTTTACGGGCTCCCCAGACCATAAAGTAGCATCGTTTAAATAAATCTCATCTACTAGCACTCCACCAAAAACAGAAGCTCCGTTTTTCCCATTTCCAAGTACCAATGTTTCCTCAAAATATTCGGCAGGTTCGCTGAACCACAATTTTGTATTGGATTGTGCTAAGGAAAGTTGAATCCCGGTAAGTGCAATTAAAGTAGTAAATACGTGAAATTTATTTATCATAGTTCGTTTTAGAACTTCTTGGCTCTATATTTTATTTAGGTCATATGGAAAATCCATGTTCATGGGTATTATTTCTTGAGCAAGACTAAAGTTGCTGTAAAAAAAATAGTTGTAAATCTTGAAATCATAAAATTTTAGTTTGCTGTTTTTGCTAAACGAACATAATATACATTACTGGTGCTATTTTTAGGTTGTGCCTGAAAACGGACCCTAACTTTATCTTTTCCTTTTATCATAACATCGGGTATTGAATACGATGTTTCAATAAATTGGTTAATATTTGTTCCGTTGGAGGTGTCTACCGAAGCTAATTTTTCGTCATCAATATAAATATCAAACTTTTTTGGACTCCATTCAAATCCCCAGTATCGAACAATAAGGCTTAGGTTGGTAGCAGAATGGGTGGACATAAGATAGCTAAAATAACCTTCATCTCCAGCGGCTCTCCAAAATTCATCTTGTGAATTGCCGGTATTAGATTTCGAATTTTCCATATAATGGTCGCTTTCGGGTTGTTGCTCACCTGTAGCCACATAATCGACTGTGCGTTTTTCCAGCTCCAACTTTTGTTTTTCGATGGCAGCCAAAGAGTCCACATAGGTTTTATAACCGGAATTTGTTAACGCTAACCAATACATCATATATCTGGTATCATGAATTTTGTAAAAAGGTTTCAAATTAGCCTTTACAGGATTTAGCATGTTAACGTTAAGCTTAAAATTTAAAGGCTTGCCCTTTACTGGCTCCAATTTATTGGTAATATTCAGCATATCATCTTCAATTAAGATCGGTGCTTTGTCAATAGGTAATCTTTCACCCCCTGGATATTGTCCAAAACGGCTGTCATCGGCTATAAGGCCTCTTAAATCTTCTGTTCCGGTTTCTACGCCAAGTAAAATAGGGCCATGTAAAAAAGCAATATACTGTGGTACATTAGGAAGTTTTTCAATGGTATTGTGCATAGGTAATGTAATTTTAATTACATCGCCTTTTTTCCATGTTCGGTTAATGCTTATATAAGAAGATGGTTTATTGCTGTAATTAATATTTTTATCATTGACCAAAATTTTTAAAGCACCTTCTTTAACCCAACCCGGATACCGTATTAGTAAATTAAAATTTGATTTACCTTTGGTTATGGTTAGTTTAGTGAGTTCTTCATCGGGAAAATTTGTTTCCTGCTTTATTTTCACACCTTTATCTTTCCAGTTAAGCTCTGAAGCAATAAATAAATTTAGATATAAAGAATCTTTTGCGTGTGTATAAATAAATTGATTGTATTTACCATGGTTTTCCATGCCAGTACCAACACAGCACCACATAGCCTCATTAGGAGCTGAATAAACCCTGTAATGACGTGGACGTGCCGTAGTAAAATATACATAACCTCCATTTTCAGGATGCTGTGTAGAAAGAATATGATTATATAATGTTTTTTCGTAATAATCTACATATTTAGCCTCCGGGTGTACCCTGAACAAGTTTTCTGTTAACTTGAGCATATTGTATGAATTGCAAGACTCAGGCCCATCATCTTCAGTAACATAATCAATACTTGCCACTTGACTAGGAAAATGTTCTTTTCTACTATTACCGCCAAAAGCCAAAGTGCGGTTATTAATTACTGTTTCCCAGAAAAAACTACCTGCATTATCATATTTATTATCATTACTTAATTCTGCTATTCTTTCAAAACCTACAAACTTTGGTATTTGAGTATTCGCATGCTTATTGTCCAGATTGTCAATTCCATCTGATAATGGATCAAGGAATGCTTTGTGCGAGTAACGTTTTGCTGCAGCCAGATATTTTTCATCACCGGTGATATGATATGCATCTGCAAAAACCTCAGGCATACCGCCGTGTTCCATATCTAAAATAGATTCCATTTGTTCATCGGTTAAGGCCGAAGTAATGCTAATACCCCAATCACAGAATTTTAGAAAAATAGTTTTGGCTTCTTCACTATCACCATATAACCAAGCGTCCCTTAATCCGGCATACATTTTATGTAAATTATAAAACGGTGCCCAAGCTGAATTATAAATACTAAAATCCCCTTTTTTAAATGCCGACCATAATTTTTTACTATTAGGAAAACCACCCGCATATCCAACACCCCAATCGGAATTATTAATAGTATTTGCGTCCTGAATTTCTTTCATTTCGCTAATCATATAATCCATTCGCTTTTTGCATTCTTCATTGCCTGTTGCAGCGTAATTCATGGCCATAGCCGACAGGTAATGACCGCCAATATGACCATCAAGTCCCTCCCAATTAGGATATGAAGGCTCTCTTGATTCTAAACCGGCTTCTTTTCTATAAGGTGCAAGTAATCTGTTTACATTGTATTGCAAAAGAACCTCAATATTGAGGTCGCGGGAATGTTTGAAAGGGCCGTCAAGTAGCGTAACATCTTCCAACGGGAACGTATTTGGATAAAGCTTCTCTTGTGAATGTACATTAATAACAAAAAGCAAACAAAAAGTAAGTGCTTTTATCAATTTTTTTTCCGGCCTGTTCAGCATAATAATTGAATTATAGAATTTCTATCCTAGTCATTTTTCTCATTGTTAGAGATACTATCATTTATATGGAAATAATCAAAATCCACATAACCGCCCACATTTTTTGTAGCATAATTAAACAGCCCAAATCTGTATCCCATAAAATGAGGTAGTGTATATGGCATATTTATAGTTTCTCCAATATGAGTCCAGGATTTTCCATCCAAACTATAGAAGAAATTAGCTTTATCGGTTTTATTCCTGAAATTACATTCAGCTTTAAAATAGATTTTGTTTTGGTTTAAAGGGACACTTTCCACTTCCTTCACAACATTATCAGCAGCACTAACCATCACAATTTTTTTAGTTCCTTTATCTATCTTCACACCAACCAATCCAAACTCTTTTTGTAATAAGCATAAGCCTGCAAAATCGCCTTCTTTCATGCTAGAAATGTCTAATAATGTAGAACCAGTGCTTTCCGGACCAATTGTACGTTGTGTAAGCGTGTTTTTTGCTTGAACAAAACTTGTGTCAATTCTACCAGTTTTTAATCTTAGATACCCTTTTCGTTCTTTAAGAGACCAAAGAGAATTATCCGGGTTGTGGTTCCATTGCCAGACTAGAGGAAGTGCTCTGTCTTTTTTCTTGCGTTTGAAATCATCTGATGCAACAATTGCAGGGATTAAACTTTTATTTGCCGGAAGATCAAGGGAGTCAGGTACTTTGCCATCTTCACCTAAAACGGGCCAACCATCTTCCCATTTTACCGGAACCAGATATGGAATACGCCCCACACCACCATAATCCCTAAACAAATAAGAAAACCATCTTCCGTCTGGTGTATCAATAAGTCCGCCTTGTGCTACGCCCAAATCCTGCAAACCAATTCTACCTTCCCACGGGCCGGTTATTTTATCTGCACGGTGAATAACTACCGTACGCATGCCACCTCTGGGCCACGTAATATTAAACAGGTAATATTTGCCGTTTACCTTAAAGAGCTGAGACCCTTCAGCGCCGAGCATAATATTATCACCTGCCGGGGCACTGGCATTTTCTATCAGTACGCGTTCAGTTCCTTCCTTAACACCGGAAAGATCATCTTTTAGTTCTGCTATATTAAGTTTTCCGGCTGCCCAAATCATGTATATTTTTCCATCATCATCAAAAAAGATGGTATTGTCATGATAAGAAGGCTCAAATTCTATTGTATT
>CALGUD010000007.1 GCA_937901915.1 uncultured Flavobacteriaceae bacterium | reverse complement strand
TAATATTCATCACATGCCAGCCATCCGTATTGCTGCAGATCCTCCCTATAAGCACAAGTTTCACATTTATGAATACTGTGATTACATTGGGAAAAAGTTTTAATAGTTAATCTATCCTTCGAGCCCTGTCCTATTGTCTGCTCATATAAAGTTTTTGTTTTTCGCCAATCTACCTGCGAATCATTTTCTCCAAAGATTGCTAAAACAGGACAGTTTATATTTTTAAGCGTTTGATTAAAGTTGGGAATGTAAGTCCACAAACCACTTTTCTCATCAAAATAACCATACGTGGTATAAGTTTCCTGGTTTAAATAATACTCTTTTTTACTTACCTCTGTTATTTCAGCCTGTTCGGTATATCCAAACAGCTTTTGACATAAAGTATCCTTTTGAAGGGGTGCTATAGCTTCTTGGTACGACTCGAACGATCCGCCTGTACAAAAAATTTTATGCCCTTTCATCCAGGATCCATAGAGCTGTAAGGCTTCTTTCTCACTTTTTCCGTGAATGAGTAAGTTAGATTTTAGAAGGTATCCGAAATTTTCATGTTCATCCGTACCGCTTGCAGAAATCCAGAAATCAATCGGTTGTTTTTCAATGATCAGCGGACATATCCACCCAGCCCGGCTAAGTCCCCATAATCCTATTTTCAGAGATTTTAAAGAATCCCGTTTTTTTAATTCCTGTATTGCAGATATAGCCTCCTCGGCAGAACTTGTTACAGGCTGGTCTGCGTTAAATTCGCCTTCACTATCTCCACAACCCATTTTATCCCAAAAGCATACCGCTAAACCCAATTCAATAAACGTATCCCTTAACTCACCATACCAGTTTCCTTTTACAAAATCAGTTTGTCCATAACCCGGAATTATAATCACTATTGCCGTAGGTTGTTTATCAACTGATGTTTCAATTAATCCCCTGAGGGTTTTATTTTCATACTGAAACTCAAATTTTTCAGATTCTTTTTGACCAAATGAAAACTGGGTTATCAACAGAGAAATTAGTGTTATAATCAGGGTTATCTTTCTTTGTAAAATCATGTGCTGCTTTTGTAAAATGCTTTGGTTTTAAAGCTTTTTATTTTATAGAAAAGAGTCAAATTTTGACTGAGTGTTACAGTTTCAAAATTATGAATGCAGAATTCAGAATGATGAATGTTTTAATTTACGAAGTACGATTTATGAAGTACGAAGTTAGAAGTTGTACCCTGATATAGTCTGACGTGTTAATACCCGGAAGCCGTTTTTAGCAAATCTTTTGTCTTACTTCTTGTGTCTTGCCTCTTGCGTCCGATGACGGATGTTTGATTTAGGGTTTCTGATTTAGGATTGATGATTTTTGGTAAAAAATATTCTTTGTACAGATTACAGATCCACGGTATCGGGCTTATAATTTTACAAACTATCAATATCATCCTCAGAAACGTATCCGGATGAGATTAAAAATTCCCTGGCGTTTTCATCAGTTAAATCCAGTTCTATCATTTTCTTTAAAGCTTGTTTCTTATTTTTAGTTCTTTTGTAATAACTTTTACAAATTTGATAGCCCATAAAATAACCTAAATCTCTGACTTTTTTGCCGTTTACTTCTTTTTCATCATATACCCATCCTTCAGCTTCCTCGAGTGGCAAAAACATATCATTTACAAACATTTCTTTTATCTCCTTTTCATTCTTAAGTCCAAATGCTGTATGACTCAATGGATTGGTTTTAGCCAAACTTTTTCCGTTCACCAATTCGGTAACAAAGTCGGCCATCCCCTCTTCTATGCATTTACCAAGTAGTTGTGTATGTGTTTTTTTATAATCACTGAGCAGTGAATCATTAGCCATTAAGCGAATGATGTTTCTTTG
>CALGUD010000006.1 GCA_937901915.1 uncultured Flavobacteriaceae bacterium | reverse complement strand
AGGAAGCCCTTAAGCGGTTGGAGCGTATCTCTGAACTCTCAGAAGATAATAAATCTTTTATCTATAACATGATTGATATGGCTTTGCGGGATTTTAAAACTAAAAAGGCGTATATGTAATGGAAGAAATTTATCGCACTAAATACCCTCTTAAACAAGTAATCCTTACTTCCATATTAATTCTAGTAATTCTTTTGTACATCTTTTATGGGCTATTTCACTTTGTCATCATTCTTGGTGTAGTGGCCTTAAACATATTTTTAATTTCATCTATGCTAATCCCAATCTTTATACTTAAAAACGGTAAGTTTATCAGAAGCTACCCTTTTAGGCCGTTTGCAGCAAAGTATATTTATCAGATTGATAATATCGAGAGAATAGAAGTAAAGCAAAACAGGCAAGGATACCAAGCTTTCCCTACTATGAAGATTTTTTTTCTACAAAAAAGTAAAACAAAAAAGCATTTGTTCTATTTCATTAAGGATAATCAAAAAAATTTTGATGATCTCTTAGGAAAAATGAAGGAACAAGGTATTGATATAAAGGTGTTGGCAGGTAACTAACTCGGGTTTCATTTCCTTTTTTTATAAATCCTTAGATTATATTTGAGTTCATATTCGTCATGGGGCAGATGCTCTATTATCGATAGTTTTTCCTTTGTTATTTGATGAATCTCCCAGTTATCTTCCTTAAATTCAACTATGGTACCATCTTTTTTTAGCCTATTCAACATTTCAGAAGGTATTTTGTCTATTGGCACATTGTACTTTGGTTTGTCAAAAATAAATTTGAGTACTTTCTCCTTCTCGTCATAAAACCAACGACCTTTCTCAATAACATCAATCTTCTTATCTATTATTGCATAACTTTTATCTTCATAAAAAATAACATTAGGTCTTGAGACCTTTTCAGTAGCTTTTAGGCTATCAATTTGTAATTCCAACTCCTCAATTATGTCACCTGTAGGCGTAGTCAATTTCTTAAACTCCCAATAGCCTACAATATTTTTCTCTATGAAATTTTTGTCCGATGTACTTTTGATTTTATCAATTGCTCTTTCATTTGATTTTTTGACTTGTGCATGAGTTTTACAACTCATAAGCACAATACAAAGAATGGATGGCATGAATACCAGCCATCCATTCTTTTTAATTAATTTTTTATGGTTTATTATCATCTTTTATTGCTTTTTGAGCATTTTCTTTAGTAGAGGCAGCATCTAAAACAGTACCTGTTGCATTTACAACCTTATTGACAACAGTCTTACTTGTTACAACGCCTGTGCTTCCACTTACTACGTTAGCCGCGCCGACTACTGTCTTGACTTTTGCCGTAGTTTCTTCTCCGATTGTATTTTCCATTACAGTTTGACCATTGGATGTCACTTCGCCAGTCAAATCATCCGCAGAAGTAACAATACCAGAACCTAATATCAATCTGCCTAATATGGAAGCACCACCCAGCGACCCTCCTGATATTACTATAGTCGTAGCTGAACCTACGTTCTTTAAAGTTTCACCTGCTTTTTGAAACTCTTCGTTATTCTTGGCACCTTCAATAATATCTCCTGCGGTTACTTCCCTATTTTTAATTGATGAAAGTGTAATCCCTGCCTTATTCATATTGCTCGATGAATTATCCCCAGAATAAATCGCTGTAACATTACCATCACTACCGAACACATTATATGTGTTTTGTGATTTTGTTCCAGACCAATCACCTACATTCCTTTGGGTAACAGACCTATCATATGAAGCATTATAATTTCCATCAGAATCCTTATGTACAGAATAAACCGTGTGAGATAGATGTTCTAGCCCTTCAAGTTCAATACCATCAATTACTCTGTTCTCAGCAAAATTATAAGTTCCATTATAAGCATAATCTTCTGCTAATGGGTCAATCTGCCAAAATCTTCCGATACTAGGGTCGTGCATCCTATACTTGAACTCGTAAGTATTCAACCCCAAGTCCTCGGTGAGCTCCTGTCCCTGATAAGTCTTAAGATTATTCTTTGCTCCATAAATCATACTATTGTATCCCTTATGTTCAAGCCCAAAAGGATAGTAATTCTGTTCCTTACGTATCTCAGACGCACCATCAATACTGCCATTGTTGTTGTCATCTGCATATGTTATCCGTACATTGCCTAAGTGGTCTTTGTGCTGGTACACATATCGCCAACCTGTACCGTCTGGTTCTACGTATCCCTCGGGCTGGTTGAACTGCTTCAGACTGCCATTTTCGTACACAAAGCCATCATCATAATCTGTGGTACTGGTAGAACCGTCCTCGGTCTTTATCTTCCTAAGTTTAATGCCATTAGCATCATACACATAATCTATCGTCCCATTATTACCATTTCCATTGACCGTCACTTTTACAGGTAGATTTAAGTAGTTGTAAGTTATATTTGTGATTCCTTTATTGGCATCGGATATCATGTTGCCATTCCCGTCATACTGATACTCTATTGAGGTATTAACCCCATCTTTAAACCCAAAGGTTGTGTTCCCGGTATCGGTCACTTTTGTGAGTTTATTGCCATTGTCATATGTATATGTTAAGTTATCCATAACATTAAAATGACTGGTGTTGCCTAAAACCGGATTTTCTACAACAGGGCCCTGGCGGTTTAAAGTTGTAATATTTCCGTTTTTATCATACGCTATACTGTTCAAGTTGTAATGGCCGGTATTGTCCGTAGCGCCGGTAATCCGGTTCAAAGGGTCATAAAGATAATCATAAGTTTTTAAACTTTGGTCCGTATTTTTAGTTTTCCATTGGGTAAGGGCAATATTGCCGTTAAACAGTGGTTTACTACCTTCATTATACCCGATTTTAAAGGCAAACAGGTCGGTGCCCAGGGTGGTGGGGTTATTTATCTGTTTTAACCACCCGCGTATGTTGTAGGTGTAATCTACAGTTTGTAAACGGTTTGTGCTGGAAGCTACATTTCCGACCCCTTTGCTTTCCAGTTGCCCGAGTTCATCATAATGGTTTTCTGCAATCAATTCTGATGTTCCCCCATTAATGGTTTGGGTTTGTGTTAGCAACCTTCCTGCATGGTCATAGGTAAAAGTATCTATGGTTACAATGGGCGAATTGCTGCCTTTGGTATGGGTGGTTTTGCTTTCCAATACCTTACCGCCAAAATCATAAAGGGTTTCCACGATATCTGTAGTGCCCAGATAGCTGTTCTTACTTGCCGAATATATGCCCCTTCCCTTTTGGTCGTACCCTGTAATGGAAGTAATCCAATTGCTTGTCCCTAACACTTTGATCCTGCTTACTGTCGGAAGCCCTTTGGTGCTTGTGGCTTTCGGCTGCCCCAACACGGTAGCAGGGACATTTAACCCATCGGTATCTGTATAGGTATCATAATAGCTTACCGTATAAATTTCTGTCAGGGTGGTGGCAGGGTAAGCTCCATTATTATAGTGCAGCAGGGTGGTGCCGCCAAAAGTTTGAGCACTTCCCTGGGTTACCCATGCAACAGAGGTACTGTTATTTACCTCCGTTTGAATTGCAGCCCTGGTTTTGTTGTCGGATACTTTTCCTGTATAGGCCACCCGGCCAAAGGCATCATATTTGGTAAATAACCATTCTTTTGTCGGGGTTTTTGCTGCCTGGTTGGCATCCTGGGTCATAATAGGCTGGTCCAGTTTGTTATATACAATATACTCCCAACCTTTACCCGGTATTTTCTTT
>CALGUD010000005.1 GCA_937901915.1 uncultured Flavobacteriaceae bacterium | reverse complement strand
TAGGTTTCCCCCGAAGCATCGGGGGCGCTCAACCTGACATGTAACTTCATTATTTGCCTTATATTGACCTTTTTAGACAGCCTCCTTGTAACTTATTTGGCTACTGCCGTTTATTCTTAAGCGCCCAATAGATACCTTTTACATCTGAAGTCCATCTTTTGTGTAAAAAGATAAGTGTAATCTCTTCGATGGTTTCTAAAAATCCCAGGATCACAACTACATAAAACAACCAGTAAACCGGGTCAAAAAACAGTGCCCAGAGGATAAAAACCCCTTGTAATATTGCCGATAGTTTTGCCATATAGGTGTGAAAAGCCGTGGTTTTTCCATATTTTACAAAAGCAATGAGCATTT
This sequence comes from uncultured Flavobacteriaceae bacterium, assembly GCA_937901915.1. Lineage (GTDB taxonomy): Bacteria > Bacteroidota > Bacteroidia > Flavobacteriales > Flavobacteriaceae > Abyssalbus. The sequence goes on along the minus strand of CALGUD010000005.1, from coordinate 4,579 downwards.
GTAGCATGTAGAGTGCAAAAACAATTAAAATAATAGGATAGTTTGCCTTTATAAAATCGAATTCAAAAACAGTCAACCCCGCCAATCCCATAACAAAAGTTACCTGGTCGCCTATTGAGTCGAGTTGTGATCCGCGGGGGCTGGTGATTTTTAGTTTTCTTGCCAAAAAACCGTCAATCATATCCGTACAGAAGCTTATTAGCAACAACCATTTAAAAACATCCCTGTCTTCCAATATTAAAAAAAGCAGTAACAAGGGCGATGCCAAGATCCTATAAAACGAAAACCAATCTGCAATATTGAGTTTTTTAAAATCCATTTTTTGTTTGTTAGTAAGAAGTTACGGATTTTATTCTTTGTAAAATGCAGGATTTCAGGGTTATGTTAAAACAGATTTGTTCAGTATTATAAACTTCAACAGAAGGCCATAGGTGCTGTCTAAAAAGGTGTATATTAGTTTGTAGATGTTATATGTCAGGTTGAGCGTAGTCGAAACCTATGGCTATAGTTCTCGACTGCGCTCGAACAGACAACTTTAGTTTAAACCTCAGCAGTTGCAACCTCAGCTTCCCGGTTAATTTTTTTAACCAGTCCCTGTAATACTTTTCCGGGGCCTACTTCGGTGAACAAAGTGGCTCCGTCTTTTATCATATTCTGCACGCTTTGTGTCCATTTTACCGGTGCGGTTAACTGTGCCATCAAATTCTTTTTTATTTCATCCGGGCTGGTCACTGCTGTTGTGGTTACATTTTGATATACCGGACAAACAGGTTTATTAAAAGTAGTGTTTTCTATAGCTGCTGCCAGTTGTGCCCTTGCGGGCTCCATAAGAGGAGAGTGAAATGCGCCCCCTACCGGCAATACAATGGCTCTTTTAGCTCCGGCTTCTTTCAACGCTTCACATGCTGCATGAACGGCATCAACTTCTCCCGAAATTACAAGTTGTCCCGGACAGTTATAATTTGCGGCAACAACTACACCTTTAACTTCACTGCATATTTTCTCTACAACATCATCGGCGAGCCCTAAAACAGCTGCCATGGTGCTTGGCTGCATTTCGCAGGCTCTTTGCATGGCTAAAGCACGCTCCGAAACCAATTTTAACCCGTCTTCAAAATTAAGTGTCCCATTGGCCACCAATGCCGAAAGTTCGCCCAATGAATGCCCGGCCACCATATCGGGTTTAAAACTGTCGCCTAATACCTTGCTTAATATCACCGAATGCAAAAACACAGCAGGCTGTGTTACTTTAGTTTCTTTAAGGGCATCAGAAGTGCCTTCAAACATAATGTCGGTAATTGAAAAATCAAGTATTTCGTTGGCATTTTCAAAAAGTTGCTGTGCTAAAGGGTATTTTTCGTATAAATCGAGTCCCATTCCGGTAAATTGTGCTCCCTGGCCAGGGAATATGTATGCTTTCATGAATTTATTTTATAGTTGTTTTAATGCAGGTGTAAAAATAGGAATTTTTATTAACGTCAGTTCTATATAGAATTGTTTGATTGCATCATATTTGTTTTACTTACTTTTCTTTCTTTTGCGCCCCCCCTTCGACTGCGCTCGAACAGACAGTTTTGATACCTTTTTTGACAGCCTTAATCTTCCTTAAACCAGCCTGAGTACTTTATGTAATTATTCGCGATGCGTTCAATCTGATCCCTCGCGAGTTCAGGGCTTACGTCTTTTACTTTTTTGGCGGGTACGCCTGCATATATGCTTCCGGATTCTATATGCGTGCCCTGGAGCACAACAGCGCCGGCAGCAACAATACTATTGCTTTCTACCACACAATCATCCATCACAATGCTTCCCATACCTATGAGTACATTGTCATGTACCGTGCAACCATGAACTATGGCATTGTGGCCAATGGACACATTATTGCCAATATTGGTGGGGGATTTTTGATACGTACAGTGAATAACCGCACCGTCCTGCACATTTACTTTGTTTCCCATTTTAATGTAGTGTACGTCTCCCCTGACCACTGCACTGAACCAGATGCTGCAATCATCGCCCATTTCTACATCGCCGGCAATAACTGCATTTTCTGCAAAAAAACAGTTTTTACCAAATTTGGGTTCTTTACCGTTTACTTTTTTTATGATCATTATGTAATCGTTAATTGTGTAATCGTTGAATCGTTTAATCGGGTAGCTTTTAGGTTGCGAGGGATTGAAAATTACTCAAAATATGATAAAAGCTGGCCTTTTTTTGAAGCGGAGACCATAAGTTCTTTTCCGTTGGACAGTACAACACTGCCTCCCTTGCCTTTTTTATACTTTACCACTTCATTTACATTTACTAAGTAAGACTTATGAATACGGGCAAAAGGATACCCTGACAATGCATCTTCAAAATATTTTAGAGTCTTGCTCACTACTATTTTTTTATGCTCGAGGTATATTTCAGTATAGTTATCATCTGCTTTACAGAAATAAATGTCTTTGGTTTCCAAAACCTGGAATCCGTCCTGCTGTGGAATGGTTATTTTTCCGTTTACATCCTTTACTTTGGTAGACAAGACTTTTTCCTGAAGGGCATTTTCTTTTTTCCTGATATCCGTTACACAATCTACCGCTTTTATGAGTTCATCTATAGAGATGGGTTTCATTAAATAATAAGCAGCCTGGTTATTTAAAGCATCGATGGCGTAGTTGTCATAAGCAGTTACAAAAACGGCTTCAAACGTACGATTGCCCACTTTGTCAAGCAGGTCGAAAGCATTTCCGAAAGGCATCTCTACGTCTAAAAATACCAGGTCTAATTCGTGCTTTTTTATCAGCACCAAAGCTTCATCTATATTTGATGCTTCACCTAATAATTCAACAGTGGGGCAATATTTGGAAATATAATTTCTCAGTATTTCCCTTCCGGTTGCTTCGTCTTCAACAATGATGGATTTTAGTGTCATTGGGTTGATCTTTTACCAAAGATAATAACTATTAAAAAAGATTAATATTAAAAAACAGAGGCTATTGCAAAAAACAATAGCCTCAAAAAATTATATTTATTAGTTAATAATGAATCCTCCATTGATAGTTATTAACTAATGTATTTGCATAGTTTATGATATTTTCATTTGCCTCTACATTAGCATTAGCATAAGTGAGTAAATCTCCTTCAGTGATATTATTTTCGATAGCATTATCATGTGCTTTCATATATACATGTTCCAAAGATGCAACATCAAGTGAATTAACATATAGATATATATCTTTTAAGTAATTTTGATTTGATATATCCAATGAAGTAAGTTGATTGTTAGAAAGTGCCAAACCTGTTAATTTAGAATTGGAAGTTAAATCTATACTCCCAATTTGGTTTCTATCTAATCCTAAATATGTTAAATCAGTATTGGCAGAAACATCTATAGTACTTATTTGATTATTAGACAACTGGATTGATTCTAACATAGGATTATGAGAAACGTCTATAGAATTTAATTGATTATTACCTCCCCATAAATTTTTTAATTGTGGATTGGAAGAAACATCTAAACTAGTAATTGGAATATTAACAAAACTTAATGATTCTAGCTGGTGATTTGAGGAGACATCTAACGATGTCAGTGGATTATCATGTACCCCTAAACTTTTTAATGCAGTACAGGCAGAAACATCAATACTTTGTAATTGATTTTCTCTTAAATTTAAATGCCTTAACACTTCAAGGCTAGAGACCTCAATTGAAGAAAATTTATTGTTATAAAGATACAGATCTATCAAATTCACATTTGCTGACAGATCAATATTGCTAAGCAAATTATCTCCCACGTTTAATACTTCTAAAGAAACTGGTAGATGACTGACATCAATAATATTACTTCCTTCCGCTATAATCTTTACAATATGACTCATATTACCTGTAACATTTATTGTGTAAACACCTGACTCTACGTATGAATGTGTGATTTGAGTATCGTCGGCCACATAGTTCTCTATATTTCCATCTCCCCAATCAATTTTAAACTCAATAGCATCTAAAGATTCCAAAGACATAAAAATCTCTTTTAATTCATGCGTTTGGTCAGTAACCAAAGTAAATCTATTGTCAAATGTGTCAGCATCTAATAATAAAACATTAAATGTCGATCCCGTTATGTTAAGTTCTTCTCCTGTAATATCTTTCATCTCAGTTATATATCCTTCTTTTTCAATTTCAATAGTATATTCGGTATATCCTTTTAAAATAGAATATATATCTACTTGTGAATTAAGTGAGCCTGATAAAATCTCGTTACCATCTCCTTTTACTGTAAAAATCCCGTCTGTATATTCAAAAGATCCTGTATCTGAATTATATATGGTTGCCGACATCTCTAAGGAATAATAATTTAAAATTTCAAAATCAAAACTAACATATCCAAAATCATCAGCTGTCAAATTATTCGTATCTAAAACTTTAAAAGTTATTTGTTCATCAGTTGATGTTCCTACAGTAAGTGATATGGGTAATGCTTTTGTTACATTAGGGGCCATATCCGATCCGTCTTTGGGAGTGAGGTAAATAGCATTATCCTGGGCATCTAAAACTATAAATTCAGTAATTGTATAATTGCCAAAATCTAAAGAGATTG
>CALGUD010000004.1 GCA_937901915.1 uncultured Flavobacteriaceae bacterium | reverse complement strand
AATGAGTGGTAAATTATAAAAATACTCTTCAGGAATCAATCCATGATCTCCAGCACTTTTCAATTCCTCAAGAAAAGTCCAGCTGTGAATGTTCATTCCATCTTCATTGACCCAAACTGGTACATTGTCCACTACATCATAAAATGCTTTCATTTCTTCATTGGTGGCCTTTCTGAAAGGATAGCCTTTGTCTTCAAACTGGAAATTTTCATTAACGATATTTTCTTGTAAAGTATAGAAAGCATCGTAATAATTTTCCTTTTGTTCTTGAGTGATCTCAGGGCTTACTGTTTTTCCGGCTCGGTCTTTACATGCAAATAAGAGTAACATTACTGTTACTGATAGTGAAATTATTTTTGTCATTTAAATTTTAATTGTACCCGTTTATAAACGGTTTTTGAATGGATGCATTAATAGTAAACGCATTTGAATAGTTTAAGTTCATTATTTGTTAGGTGTTCAATGAACTTTTTAAAGCTGTTTTTATTTGGTTATATCAACAGCTATACCAAAGAGCAGCATTACATGTAAATCTTCTCCTGCAATTTCCCAATCTCCATAGGAATAGTATCTTATAATATTCACTACATCTTGTCCAACAGCTAGTCCTTTTACTTGTAGGTGCCAATTTGAAATGAGTTCTGCTTTTATTTCAGCGCCAAGTTGAATATTCATCATTAAGCGTTGTCTACTTTGAAAGCTTTCGAAGTTGGGTCCGGTGCCAATATTTATATTTGAAGAGATAATATCAAAAAATCTCCAGGAAAAATATTTTGAAACTGAGACACTCGTATTGTTTACAATTCCATAATAATAATTAGAATTATGCATCTCAGCACTAGAGCTTATAAAATTAAATCCATAGTTGGGAAGCAGGTCCTCATCTAAATGAATGAAATCAGTTTGAAAGCCCATCCCATAAAAATAATCCATATCTGTTGAGGCATCTTCAACAACATAAGGAAAGGCTGGTCCTGTTGCAACACCAATTTGGAATGATTGGCCAAAAATTGGAGATGAAATTATTAGGAATAATACGGCTGCACTGAAAAGTTTATTCATATCAAGTTAGTTAGCTGTTGCTAAAATACAAAAAACTTACTTCTTTACAATATTTAAATTCAATTCTTTCAATTGATTTTCATCAATAGGGGCAGGTGCATCGATCATCACATCCCTTCCAGCATTGTTTTTAGGGAAAGCTATAAAATCACGAATGGATTCAGAGCCACCAAAGAGTGCACACATTCTATCAAAACCAAGGGCAATCCCACCATGTGGAGGAGCTCCATATTCAAAGGCATCCATTAAAAACCCAAATTGTGCCTGGGCCTGTTTTTTGCTGAACCCTAGTAAAGAGAACATTCTGCTTTGAAGTTCCCTGTTGTGAATTCTAATAGAACCCCCACCAATTTCGTTGCCGTTTAACACTAAATCATAAGCATTGGCTCTAACTTTTCCCGGATCTGTTTCCAACAAATTAATATCTTCCGGTTTTGGAGAAGTGAACGGATGGTGCATAGCATGATAGCGTCCTGTTTCTTCATCCCATTCCAATAATGGGAAGTCCAGTACCCAAAGTGGTGCAAACTCTTCCGGGTTCCGTAACTCGAGGCGTTCTGCCATTTCCATACGTAAGGCACTTAACTGGGAGCGGACTTTATTCTTGTTTCCGGAAAGCACACAGATTAAATCTCCGGATTTGGCACCGGTAATTTCGGCCCATTTTGCAAGATCATCCTGATCGTAAAACTTGTCTACTGACGATTTATAAGAGCCATCCTCATTACATTTAACATACACCATGCCCAAAGCACCTATTTGTGGGCGCCTGACCCAGTCAATAAGACTGTCTATTTCCTTCCTGGTATATGCTCCAGCTCCCGGAACAGCTATACCTACTACCAGTTCGGCACTGTTAAATACATTAAAATCCTTATGTTGGGCAACTTCATTGAGTTCGCCAAATTCCATTCCAAAACGAATATCCGGCTTATCGTTTCCATATTTTTGCATGGCCTCATCATAAGTCATACGCGGAAATTCTTTTAACTCAACGTTTTTTATCTCTTTAAGAAGGTGACGCGTTAATCCTTCAAAAACATTTAAAATGTCTTCCTGTTCTACAAAAGCCATCTCACAATCTATCTGGGTAAATTCCGGTTGCCGGTCGGCACGCAGGTCTTCATCCCTGAAGCATTTTACAATTTGGAAATATTTATCCATACCACCTACCATGAGCAGTTGTTTAAATGTTTGGGGAGATTGTGGTAGGGCGTAGAATTGTCCCTCATTCATTCGTGAAGGTACCACAAAGTCTCTTGCGCCTTCGGGAGTTGACTTAATTAGGTATGGTGTTTCAACCTCAATAAAGCCAGCATCAGACAAATAATTCCGTACTTCCCTGGCAACCCTGTGCCTGTGTACCAATCCGTCTCTTACCGGTTTTCTGCGTATATCAAGGTAGCGGTATTTCATTCGCAGGTCTTCGCCACCATCTGTTTCATTTTCTATTGAAAAAGGAGGTACTTTGGATTCATTCAATATTTGTAAATCAGAAACCAGGATTTCAATTTCACCGGTATGTATATTTTTATTTTTAGATTCACGTTCTATGACAGTGCCTTTAACCTGGATTACAAATTCCCGCCCAAGTTGTTGTGCTTTTTTAAATACATCGGCAGGAGTTCTGTCTTCATCAAAAATTAATTGTGTAAGCCCATACCGGTCTCGCAAATCTACCCATATCATAAAACCTTTGTCACGCGTTTTTTGTACCCAACCGGCTAAAATTATTTCTTTATCAATGTGAGATGAACGCAATTCACCACATGTATGACTTCTGTACATAATATACTGTCTTTTTTAAAGATGCAAATGTAAGAAGATCGTAAACCTTATTGAACTTTTTTACCCCGGTTTTTGATTCAATATTATAAAATGAAATTATTTCATTTTATAATGTATTGATAATGAGTCATTTAAAAATTTAATGTAAATTTAATGTTACGTAAATGTTATTGTAAAGTAAAATTACTATATTTATTTAACTAAATTTTAAAACAGAGAGATATGAGAAATGCAGTTTTGACCTTTGTAATGTTATTTTCAGTGACATTGATGGCACAGGAAGAGAACATGAAACCTACTTTTGAAAAAGAAGGGGATATAATTACGGCTACTTACTTTCATGAGAATGGTGAGGTAGAGCAAACAGGAGAGATGTTGAATAATAAGCCTCATGGAAAATGGGTTTCTTATGATGATGAAGGAAATAAAACTGCTGTTGCGTATTACAAAGAAGGCACTAAAACCGGAAAATGGTTTATTTGGTTTGGAGACAAGCTTACTGAAGTTGATTACAGGGATAATGCTATTATCAATGTAGTAAATTGGGATAAAACCAATTCGCTTGTAACGAAGTAAACTATTAAACAAACTAACAAAAAAGCCCCTGAAGATTTTTCTTCAGGGGCTTTTTTGTGTCAGAAAAAATATTATTATTAAATTAATATTTAAGTATTAATTTTCAAAAACCACCTTAAAGCTTAAGTGGGAGGTTCTAATTTATTGGTTGCTGCCTTTATAGTACTGAGGATTTGATAAATTGTAAATAATGCCCCACTCTTTTAACTCTTAATTTTGATGAGAATAGTGAAGAAAATAAACCATGTTTAGTAAAATTCACATTAATTATTTTATTGTAATTTAGCACATCATTATAATATTAAGGTGTCAATTTTTTAAATATAACCATGAAAAAAATTATATTTATAATATTTATATTTATAATAATATTTCGTCAAATTTTATAAAAAATAAAAAAACACGACTTCTTATTTATCGGGAAGTGGTGGTTTGATCCAGTAGAGAGTGGGGGATTCGAACCCCCGGTACGCTTTGAGGCGTACGACAGTTTAGCAAACTGCTGGTTTAAGCCACTCACCCAACTCTCTAATTGACTTATAATTTCTGCAAATATAAGCCATTATAATTGATTATTAC
>CALGUD010000003.1 GCA_937901915.1 uncultured Flavobacteriaceae bacterium | reverse complement strand
AAATCCAAAGTGTTTTATAAAAAAAGAATAGAAAAATTAAAAAAGGGATTTAATTACGTATTTTGATGAAAGAAAAGGATGTACATAATAGTGGATTTAAGCATAAACAAAAGATTAAGTATTGATTTTAACTTATCCCTTATATTTAAATAAACAAATACATAAAACAGAATGAAAATAATCAGGAAAATACTAAAAGGAGTATTCATCATTATGCTTGTTCCTGTATCGTACCTGGTTATCTCCATAATCCTGACTTATATTACCATACACCCTGAACCGGAAGCATTAGAAAAGGATAAAACTGTGTATTTATCTTCAAACGGGGTCCATGCGGCCATTGTTATTCATAAAAACGACCTGGAACCTGCATTATTACAAGGATTACATTATTCCACCGGCGATGAATACTTTTCCTTTGGCTGGGGAGATGAAAATTTCTACCTCAACACACCAACTTGGAGCGACTTAACTATCAAGAACGCTGTTACAGCAATTTTTACAAGCAGTTCTACGCTTATCCACCTCAACAGATATAAGGATGTACAACAAGATTGGGTAAAAATAAAGGTCAGCCGGGATCAGCTAAAACTTCTCAATGAATATATCTATGAAACTTTTGAAACCGGCAAGGATCATACAAAAATAATTTTACCAGGCAAAGGCTATGGTAGCAATGATGACTTTTACAAAGCCCGAGGGAATTACACTGGCTTAAAAACATCCAACACCTGGGTAAACACAGCTCTCAAACACAGTAACCTGAAAGCTTGTCTTTGGACCCCTTTTGAGTTCAGGTTAATGGAAATTCATGAAGAATAATACAAATAGCACTATTATAGAGGCTACTCGAATTTTACTATATTTAGTATTCATTATTTATCTCACAACTATGAAAAAAAGCTATTTTCTTAGTCTTTGCCTTTTCCTTACAATCAATTTTTGTTTTAGCCAGGAAGAAGAATTACCATTATGGCCTGATGAAATTCCAAATCACAAAAAAAGTAATGAAACAGAAACTCAAAAAAATGAAGACATTGTATGGATTGAAAATGTACAGGAACCAACCTTAAAAGTTTATTTACCTACTAAGCAAAGTGCCACCGGGAAAGCTGTTGTTATTTGTCCTGGGGGTGGTTACTATGGCCTGGCATATGATTGGGAAGGAACTGACATTGCAAAATGGTTAAATTCCAAAGGAATTGCTGCTTTTGTTCTAAAGTATAGATTGCCACGGTCAAGTTCAGTTATTGAAGGCCATAAAGCCCCTTTGCAGGATGTTAAAAGAGCCATGCGGATGGTCCGACACCATGCCGGAAAATGGAATATCTCAACTGACCAGGTGGGAGTTATGGGATTTTCAGCCGGCGGACATTTAGCATCTACTTTAGGCACTCATTATGATGATGAAGATTTTTTAAAAACAGATTCTATAAATACAATAAATGCAAGGCCGGATTTTATGATATTGATCTACCCGGTTATTACGATGAAACATCCCTATGCCGCGCAAGGATCTAGGAATAATTTACTTGGAAATGAACCTGACAATCAACTTATTGAGTATTATTCCAATGAACTGCATGTAACAAAAGATACACCCCCTACCTTTCTGGTTCATTCTACGGATGATGAAGGTGTTCCGGTTCAAAACAGCATATTGTTTTACCAGGCATTACAAAAAGAAGGAGTGTATAGCGAAATGCACATATACCCCGAAGGAGGCCATGGATATTCACTGGCGATCGGTAAAGGATATTTACAAACCTGGCCGGACCGGCTTTATGACTGGTTGCAAAATTTGAAATAATTTAAAACTTAAACCGACGGGAAATGGGAAAAAAAGAGATTTTTTTAAAACTGATTATACTTGTATGTACCGGACTGCTAAACGCCCAAATTGCAGCCGATTCAAACCCGGAGTTAAGAGATAAGATATGGGAAGCCAAGTGGATCACTCATCCTGAGATATCGGGCACTGAAACCGGGGTATATCTATTTAAAAAAGTAATTTCCCTACCGGTAGTGCCTGAAGAATTCATTATCAACATTTCTGCAGATAACAGGTATAAATTATATGTAAACGGACATTTTATTTCCGCCGGCCCTGTTCGGGGTGACTTATTAAAGTGGCGGTTTGAAACGCTTAATATTGCTCCTTTTTTAAAAGAAGGAGAAAATGTGATCACTGCAAAAGTATGGAACCTCGGTGACCTTCGTCCGGGTGCACAATTTACAGCCGGTACGGGATTGATTATTCAGGGAAATACAGAACAGGAAAAAATGGTAAATACTAACAAGGAATGGAAAGTAACCAAAGACATCGCTTACTCGTTCTACCCCATTGATCACCTTCAAACTTATTACGTAACCGGCCCCGGGGAGCAGTTTGATGCTCAAAAGCATCCATGGGATTGGCAAAACACTGGTTTTAAAGATACAACATGGATCCCTGCCAAAGAACTGGAAAACGGCATGGAATCCGGTAGCCTGGGCACATATGGCATCCTCCCAAAACGTACGCTTTACCCCGGAGAACTACCACTCATGGAGTTTAAAGAACAGTCCTTTTCCAAAATCAGGAGGATCGAAGGATTAAAAGACGCCAAGGCACTTTTGACAGGTAAGGGTTTAAGCATCCCCGCCAACAGCAAGGCGATCATTTTACTGGATCAGGGAGAACTAACGAATGCCTATCCCAAACTGCTTTTCAGCAATGGGAAAGGGAGTCACATCCGTATTACCTATGCCGAAAGTCTTTTTAAAACGGAAATTAAAGATGGTAAGGAGGAAATTACCCATGAGAAAGGAAACAGGGATGAAGTTGAAGGGAAAAAAATAAAAGGAAATTATGATATTGTTATTAGTGATGGTGGCACAGACCGACTGTACGAAACTCTTTGGTGGCGAACATTCAGGTATGTCGAGCTCGAAATTACAACCGGTAACGAGCCTTTACTAATACATGAGTTCAGCAGTACCTATACAGCTTATCCACTCATTCAAAAAGCGGTGTTTAAATCCAGTGAACCCCTTTTGTCCGATATATTTAAAATTAGCTGGCATACGCAGAAACTCTGTGCCGGCGAAACCTTTTTTGACTGTCCGTATTACGAACAGTTACAATATGCCGGGGATACAAGGGTACAGGGATTGATCACTTATTACGCTTCCGGTGATACCCTGCTTTGGAGAAAATCGATACAGGATTTCTATGATTCTCGCCTCCCATTCGGACTTACGCAAAGCCGGTATCCGGGGTATGAAACTCAAATAATACCTCCTTACTCCCTGGCATGGATTACCATGTTGTACGACTATCTGATGCATTCTAATGACACTGCTTTTATCGAATCTATGTTGCCGGCTGTAGAGGATATTTTACAATGGTTTGAAGCCAGATTGGAATCTGATGGGCAAATGGGCATGGTTGAAGGTTGGAATTTTGTGGACTGGGTAGAATATGAAGGGTGGGATTCCGGAGTACCTCCTTTAGAGAATGAAAGCCATTCCTCCATCATCGGCCTTCAGTATATATATACCATTCAAAAAGCAACTGAAATTTTTAACCATTTTAATATGCCGGAGGTATCAGAAAGATGGATGAAAACCGCCAATAAAACTCAAAATGCAATTCTCACCCATTGCTGGGACGAAGGAAAAAAACTGGTTGCCGACACTCCTGAAAAGAAAAATTTTAGTCAGCATGCCAATATTTTTGCAGTTTTAACCAATTCCTTACCACCTGAAGATCAAAAAGCACTTGTGAAAAAGATTTATAAGAATTCTGCTATAGCATCGTCATCTTATTACTTCAGGTTTTATCTCGGTGAAGCTGTCAAACATACTGATCTGGGTGAAATTTACCTGGATATGCTTTCTCCCTGGAATGAGATGCTTCAAAACGGCCTTTCTACAGTTATAGAAGAACCCGACCCCACACGGTCCGACTGCCATGCATGGAGTGCCTCGCCTGTCTATCATTTCTATACAATTGTTAGTGGTATTGAGCCCGCAGAACCGGGTTTCAATAAGGTTAAAATAGCCCCCAAATTAGGAAGTTTAGAATGGCTGGATACCAGTTTTCCACATCATGCAGGCAACATCACATTAAAGCTAAAACAATCTAAAAACGGACACATAAAAGGCGAGGTTACTTTACCGGAAGGAATAGAAGGCAATTTTTACTGGAACACAAAACAAGTTGAATTAAAAAGCGGGGTTACGGAGATTGATTTATAAGAAAATGCATAAATGATTTCACAAGAAGAAATATCAAAAAGAAAATCCGTGTGGCTGGTTTTGTCTGAATTCTATTTGGACACAGAACTAAATGATGCCGATTTTCAAAGGATAGCAGAAATTCTAAAAGAAAGTGGGTATTCCTTTAAAGAATTAAAGCGTATAAATTATGAAGAGGTTGCCCCGGTGGTGTCTCCCAACACATTAAGTGTTGCCGGTGAATGGGCAGGGTTTAATGAAGAATGGCTTATTGAAGAAATAGTCAAAAGAATCAATCAAAAAAAAGGAAATTCCATCTTCAATAAAATTTATAAAAAATACATTGATACTCTTACAAACAGTTATTGGAAGGGAATTGAAAAGTATTTATTCTGAAGAAGATTGAGACTGTCTAAAAAGGTGAATAGAAGGTAAATAATGAAGTTACGAGTCAGGTTGAGCGCCCCCGATGCTTCCTTTAGATTTGTTTTATTAAAATCTTTATGGTTATGATGTTGAAAAGAGGGGG
>CALGUD010000002.1 GCA_937901915.1 uncultured Flavobacteriaceae bacterium | reverse complement strand
TGATGCTCATATTTTTTGCACTCCCGAACAATTGGATAAAGAGTTTAAAGATGTAATTGATCTGGTGTTATATGTTTTTGGTTCTTTAGGTTTTGAAAATTTCACAGCACAGGTCTCATTACGTGATCCTGATAATCCTGATAAATATATTGGAAGTAACGAAAATTGGGATAAAGCAGAGTCCGCAATTATAAGTGCTGCCAAGGAGAAAGGATTAAATTATACAGTTGAAACAGGAGAAGCCGCTTTTTATGGACCTAAATTAGACTTTATGGTTAAAGATGCCCTTGGAAGAAACTGGCAATTGGGTACTATTCAGGTTGATTATAATTTACCCGAGCGTTTTGAGCTAAATTATAAGGGAAGTGACGATAAATTACATCGTCCTGTGATGATACATCGAGCTCCTTTTGGCAGCATGGAACGTTTTATTGCCATCTTACTTGAGCATACAGGCGGAAATTTCCCTCTATGGTTAACGCCGGAGCAGGCTATTATACTCTCTCTCAGTGAGAAATATGAAAAATATGCCGAAAAAGTTTTAAATTTATTGGAAAATAACGAAATTCGCGCCCTTGTCGATAACAGAAATGAGACAATAGGGAAAAAAATCCGTGAAGCAGAAATGAATAAAATACCTTTTATGCTGATTGTAGGAGAAAATGAAGCAAAGAATGGTACAATTTCTGTAAGGAGGCACGGAGGAGAAGATTTGGGATCTATTTCAGTTGATAATTTAACAGATTTGATAAATTCAGAAATCGGTCGTACCTTAAAGACGTTTTAAAAAATTAATGTTTAATTAAAATTTAGAGTCATAGCAGTTAGAAGATTTAACAGAAACAACCAAAGAAGAGAAATTAAAAATCCTCACCGAATAAACAGTGATATACGTGTCCCTGAAGTACGGTTGGTTGGCGAAAATGTTGAAATGGGAGTCTACCCAACAAAAGTTGCATTAGCCAAAGCTGAGGAACTTGAATCAGACCTTGTAGAGATTTCTCCAAACGCTTCCCCTCCTGTTTGTAAAATAATGGATTATAAAAAATTCCTTTACGAACAAAAGAAAAGAGAAAAGGTTATCAAAGCAAAAGCCAGTAAAGTGGTTATCAAAGAAATTCGTTTTGGTCCTCAAACAGATGATCACGATTACGAGTTTAAGAAAAAACATGCTGAAAAGTTCTTAAAAGACGGTGCAAAAGTAAAAGCTTATGTATTCTTTAAGGGACGTTCAATTGTATACAAAGACCAGGGCGAAATTTTATTATTACGTCTGGCCTCTGAACTTGAAGAATTAGGCAAAGTGGAGCAAATGCCCAGGTTAGAAGGCAAACGTATGACTATGTTTCTTGCTCCCAAAAAAGTGAAATAAGCATTCCGGGTCGTCAAATGACCAGGTAGAAGGTGTAAATAGAACCCTGAAATAAAATTTCAAGGTTAAATGATAATAAGTGAAATAATTAATAACCCAGGAGAAAATGCCTAAACAAAAAACAAAATCCAGTGCCAAAAAGCGATTTAAGCTTACAGGTTCAGGTAAAATCAAAAGAAAGCACGCTTTTAAAAGTCATATCCTGACTAAGAAAAGTAAAAAGCGTAAGCTTGCACTTACACACTCAACACTTGTACATCCAAGTGATGAAAACAGTGTAAAAGAACAATTGCGTTTAAAATAATTGTTCTTAAGGTTCATTGAATGTATAACCATGGAGTCGGGCTACTATAAGAATTTAAAATCCGGAATTCGGAATTATTAAATCGCCTGCTACAAAAAATTTAAAATTATGCCAAGATCAGTAAATTCCGTTGCCAAAAGAGCACGTAGAAAAAAAGTATTAAAACAAGCCAAAGGTTTTTTTGGAAGACGTAAAAACGTTTGGACAGTTGCTAAGAATGCGGTTGACAAAGCTATGCTTTACTCATACAGAGACCGCAGAAACAAGAAAAGAACATTTCGTGCATTATGGATCACCCGGATCAATGCAGGTGCAAGATTACACGGATTATCTTATTCGCAGCTTATGGGTAAACTAAAATCAAATGACATAGAACTTAACAGAAAAGTTCTTGCCGATTTGGCTATGAATCACCCGGAAGCTTTTAAAGCAATTGTTGAGAAAGTAAAGTAAACGTTTAACAATATATTATTTCACTTATCAAAATCCGGCCGAAAAGCCGGATTTTTTTATAAATAAACACATCTATGGATTTATCAAAAGTAAAGCTTGTTGTTTCAGATATGGATGGCACATTGCTTAATTCCAAAGGAAAAGTAAGCAATACTTTCTATGAGCTTTATAATGAGTTTAAAAATCATGATATTCATTTTGTAGCTGCAAGTGGACGTCAATATCATAGTATTATTCATAAGCTTTCACCTATAAAAGATCAGATTGTAATTATAGCCGAAAACGGAGGTATCACCAAACAAGGTGATAATGAGTTATTGATTACTGATTTACCAGTCCACAATGTTAATGAATTCATTCCTTTAATCAGAAATGTAAATAATGTTTATGCAGTTTTATGTGGTAAAGACTCTGCATATATAGAAACCCGGGATGAAAAATTCATTTCTATGTTTAGTGAGTATTATAATAAATATTCTATTGTAGATGATTTAACCAGGGTAATGTCTGATGTGTTTCTAAAAATAGCTGTTTATAGTTTTGAAAGCTCTGAAAAAGATATTTATCCACATGTAAAACATTTTGAAAAAAAATTCCAGGTTAAAGTATCCGGAAATAATTGGCTGGACCTATCTCATATAAATGCCAATAAAGGCCATGCTCTTATACATTTACAAAAAAAATTAGGCGTTTCAAAAGAAGAAACACTGGTTTTTGGGGACTACAATAATGATCTGGAAATGATGGAACAGGCTCATTTTAGTTTTGCTATGAAAAATGCGCATCCAAATGTTATTAAAGCAGCAAAATATCTTACTAAAAGTAATGATGAAGAAGGTGTTGAATATATTCTGGAAAAATTACTGGCTTCAAAATAAAGTAATATCCTTACAATTATATATGGTAGCTAGTATATATGGTTGCTTGAAAATTCACTCTATTACTTTCAACGACCAAAAACAGTGATTACAATCTTTCTACTTCCTCCATAATTTCTGTGCTCACATAAATAAATACCCTGCCAGGTTCCCAGGTTAGGTTTACCGTTCGTTACAGGTATCTGCACTGATGATCCCATTAAAGATGATTTGATATGAGCAGGCATATCGTCAGAACCTTCAAAAGTATGTATGTAATAAGGAGCGTCTTCAGGTACAATTTTGTTTATATGACTTTCAAAGTCTACCCGTACTGAAGGATCTGCATTTTCATTAATAGTTAAACCTGCCGAAGTATGTTTTATAAATACGTGTAACTGGCCAATCTTCATACTCTTCATTTCAGGAATAGCTGATAATATTATATCCGTGATAATATGGAATCCCCTGTTTTTAGCAGGCAAATTGATTTCTTTTTGGTAAAAATCCATTATATTCTTTATTGATTTTAACAAGACTGAATTTATTTAAATATATTTTAACTTATTTAATTAAGCTTAATTTTAAGCTATAAAATATAGACTTTTATTTAATTTAATATTAAAAAATTTCTTTTTTCACAAAAAATTCCTTTATTAATAACTTTTATTGTAGAAAAGTGAATTTTTTAACTTAAATTTAACTGCTAAAGCAAACAAAAAATGCCCCCATATAAACATTTTTTGTAAGGCGAAACTTAATCTACTATGGTAAAAAACTGGATTTCCAGACTTTCTAGCAAAAAAGCCTCAGGGAATCATGATGACTATTCTGAAATGAATGAGTTAGTATCTTTATTGTCTTTTTTGGATGAGAAATTTCCGAATGTATCTTATAGCAGTGACCTTACTTCCAAAATAAAATCTTACAATAAGATTTCGGCAGAAGAGCAAGTTAAACAGCTCCCACCTCTTTATCTGGAAATAGAACAAAATATCTTACAAAGTGATATAGAAAATAAACCAAGTAAAAGGGAATTAAGAGATTTAGTCAATGATAAATTTTATCACCTACTTAAAAACCCTCATTTTCAAGTCATATTTCTACCAGTTGAGAACCAGGAAATTATTCTTTGCCGAAAATTTTTACGGAATATTGTAGAGGATTTATTAAAACAGATAAACCTAAGCAAGGATGAATTTATTGAAGAAACCAATTTATACCTAAATCCTTTATTAGATTTTTCTGATGTAGAAGGCTCTATGGCCGAAAAGAAAAAAGAACTTAACGACTGTTCTAAGAAGATTTTTAATAAAATTGAGGATGTTATAGATGAGGGTACTGCTATCAGTATGTGCGAATCGGCATATAAAGACATTTACAATTCATATTCTTTATTAGAATCTTTTGCTGCAATACTATATATAATTCCATACGAAGTATTGGAAAAAGATAGTATCGGGCTTCCGGACAAAAATCAATTAGTAAAGTTTCTCAATAAGCAAATAGAAAATTTAGAAAGAAAAAACGATAAACTTAGCGAAGAAATATATCAAAGAAAAAAAATTGAATCGGCATTAAAAGAAAGTGAGCAGTTAAAATCCCTGGTTATAGAAAATGCCATGGATGCTATTATTCTTTTAGATGAAGAAGGAATAATTCTTAACTGGAACCATCGGGCAGAGGTCATACTGGGTTGGGACAAAAATGAAGCCGTTGGACAATCCATTGATAATGTTTTTACCAGCAATCTTTCCAAAATTGTTAAACAAGGAGTAAAAACATATTCAAGTACAGGTTCTTCAGATATATTAAATGACAGAAAAGAAGAGTCTACCAAAACAAAAGCAGGTATTAAAATTGATTTAGAACTTACTTTGTCACCCATTAAAACACAGTACGGATTTTTGTTCAATATGTTTTTAAGGGACATAACTTTAAAGAAATTTGTTGATAAAGGCATAAGGGAAGCTAAAGTAATTGCTGAAAAATCTACAGAGGCAAAATCAGTATTTTTATCAAATATGAGCCACGAAATAAGAACACCACTAAATGTAATTTTAGGTTTAACAAGTGTTCTTCAGAAAGATAAATTTCTTGATATTAAAAATACTAAAGAAAACATTGATGGTATTAAATTTTCTGCAGAAAATCTATTAGTATTAGTAAATGACATTTTAGATTTCTCAAAAATTGAAGCAGGCAAATTAACTTTAGATTCAACTGATTTTAATTTACAAAACCTTATTTCAAACATTTCAAGGGGGTTTGAAATTAAAGCCAGGGAAAAAGGATTGAAATTTGTAATTGATACCGATAAAGATTTACCAAGATTTGTTATTGGTGATCAATATAGACTTAACCAGATTCTCACTAACCTGTTAGGTAATGCGATTAAATTTACCAGCCAGGGATTGGTTAAAATAAAAGTGAGGGTTGTTGAAAAATTACATACGGGTACTTTACTTGAATTTTCAGTATCAGACACTGGTATTGGTATACCCGAAGATAAATTAAACCAGATCTTCACGAGCTTTTACCAGGTAAACAAACCGGGTAAAAACAAAATTGAAGGTACCGGCCTGGGGCTATCAATTTCCAAACAACTCATTGAATTGCATAATGGTGAGCTAAAAGCTTATAGTAAAGTTGGAAAAGGGTCTGAATTTAAATTTCAGATTCAGTACAAAAAAAGCTATCTTACAAGTAATGAAATCCTTGAAAATGATGACCAATCCGACGATTACAACTTATCAGGATTGCGGGTATTGATTGTTGAAGATAATAAAATGAATCAGTTTTATTTAAATCAACTACTTACCAGCTGGGATATAAAAACCGAAACGGCGGATGATGGTAAGATCGCTATCCTCAAACTCCAAGAAAAGAATTATGACCTGATTTTAATGGATTTGCATATGCCTGTGATGGATGGAGCCGAAGCAACGAGATATATCAGGACATCGAAAAAAATAAAACTGAATAACATACCTATTGTAATGTGTTCTGCGGATGTATTTCCAAAATCGAGAAGAACAGCTGAAGAGGCAGGTGCTAATTTTTATCTAACGAAACCTATAAGCGAAGATTCGATTAAAGAAATTCTATATGGTTTAAAATCTGACACAATGGATACTGTTAATATTGTGGAGGAAAAAGTTGAAGAAGAAATATTTTTTGACATGAACGACACTTTTTTAGATTTAACCAGTCTCCAGGAAACTTTTTCTAATGATGATGAGTTTATAAAATCTATTTTACAAATATTTGTTGATGATACTCCCAAAGACTATAATCAATTAAAAATACTATTAGGTAAGAATGAATTTGACAAAGCCAGCAAATTAGCACATAAAGTAAAATCCAGCTTCAGAACGTTAGGAATGACTAAACCTACGGCACTTCTTCAACAAATTGAAAGTGACCCAGACAGCCCTAAAACCAGGAAAATTCTACCTGAACTAAATCAAATATATTTAAAGGCCATGAATGAGGTTAAAGAAAAGTTGATGGACTACGAACAAGAAGAAGAAAATTAAAATAATAGTCTGTATTAAGTTATAAATCTATATTCCAAAATCAAAATCAGGTTTTTTGCTTTTTCTTTCTTGCAGCAGGAAATAATACATTGTTTAAAATAAGTCGAAAACCTGGAGAATTAGGATGTAACTCCAGCTCCGTTTTAGGGTCTCCCACTCGATGTTGGTAATCTTCCGGATCATGGCCTCCATAAAAAGTAAAAAAACCTTGCCCTTTTATTCCATGGATATACCTGGCTTCTTCATTCACTTTATTTTCACCTAAAATGAGCACAGGTGTTTTTATCTGACGGGGATCATAAGAAGTTGTTTGCCCCATGAATCCTTTTACCAATGCTGTATGGTTCTGACATAGCATGGTAGGTATCGGATCCCATTTTGCAGAGAAATCCATTAATGTAAAATAATCCGTCTCTTTAGATATTTTACGTTTCATAGTCATATCTATAGATGAAAATTCATAAGTAGTTGGG
The DNA here is from genome assembly GCA_937901915.1 of uncultured Flavobacteriaceae bacterium. Lineage (GTDB taxonomy): Bacteria > Bacteroidota > Bacteroidia > Flavobacteriales > Flavobacteriaceae > Abyssalbus. The sequence continues at coordinate 18,538 of CALGUD010000002.1, read as the reverse complement.
GATCTTTCCAATATGAAATCCTTAAAGGCAAATGTTTTGGAATAATCAATTTTTGATTGATAGTTGGGTGTTGATGGATCGCCATCAAACATTGGTTCACAAATATCAACCCCTTCAGCCGCAAGAGCTATATCAAAACTATCGGTAGCTGAACACATTGCAAACATAAATCCTCCTCCTATAACATAATCCCGGATTTTTAAAGCCACTGCCAGTTTCTGTTCAGACACTTTCTCATATCCTAATTTTCTTGCTAACTCTTCGGCTTCAATTTTACTTTCAATGTACCAGGGTGAAGTACGGTATGCTCCGTAAAATTTACCATACTGGCCGGTAAAATCTTCATGGTGTAGATGTAGCCAATCGTATAAAAGTAACCCGTTTTCCAAGACTTCTTCATCATAAATCACATCATAGGGAATTTCAGCATAGGTTAACACTAAAGTTACCGCATCATCCCACGGTAGATTCCCTTTTGGTGAATACACAGCAATTTTAGGGGCTTTTTCTAAAACTACGGCATCCTGATTTTTTGACGGGCTCTCTATTCCCTGCAATATAGTTTCTGCTTTAGAATCGGATAATATTTCAAAAGAAACACCCCGTATCTGGCATTCTTTTCTTATTTCTTCAGAGTCGGGAATTAAGAAGGAACCTCCCCTGTAATTGAGCAGCCATTTTACTTTTTGTTGTTTATTTAATATCCAATAGGTAATACCATAAGCTTTTAAGTGATTTTTCTGGCTTTCAGCATCCATTGGGACTAAAATATAGGACGCAAAAGCTGTATTAAGGGTGATAAAAAATAAAAAAAGTAGTAAACAGCGTTTTTTATTCCCAGGTTTTGAGATATAGGTGTGGTTGTTAGAACGGAACTTCGTCTTCGTCATTATCATGTTTAAAATCATCATTCATTGAGCTTCCAAAAGCTTCGTCTGCACTAGGCAAACTGGCTTTATTAAAAGGATCATCATCACCTCCATTCATTTTTGATTGAAATTCGAAAGGAGAGTCAAAGTCATCTAAGTTATCAAATTTACCCAAGTGACCAATGAATTTTAACCTAATATTATCTAATCCGCCATTTCGGTGCTTGGCAACAATAAACTCTGCCTGTCCCGCAGTAGGTGTTCTTTCTTCATCATCCCATTCATCAATTTTATAGTATTCGGGCCTGTAAATAAATGAAACAATATCTGCATCTTGCTCTATGGCACCGGATTCCCTAAGGTCAGAGAGTAAAGGTCGTTTACTTCCCCCTCTTGTTTCTACTGCCCTTGAGAGTTGTGACAGGGCAATAACAGGCACATTCAATTCTTTAGCTAACGCTTTGAGGTTCCTGGAAATAGATGATATTTCCTGCTCTCTGTTACCCCCTTTTTGGCTTCCTCCTGCTGTCATTAGTTGCAAATAATCAATGACTATGAGTTTTATACCATGTTGCGAAGACAACCGTCTGGCTTTTGCCCTTAAATCAAATATGGATAAAGAAGGGGTATCATCTATAAATAATGGAGCACTTTCCAGGCTTTTTACTTTAACATTGAGTTGTTCCCATTCGTGTTTTTCTAACTTTCCTGTTCTGAGCTTTTCTGAAGAAAGTCCCGTTTCGGATGAAATTAATCTTGTGATAAGCTGTACGGATGACATTTCTAAAGAAAAGAAAGCAACGGGTATATTTGAATTCACAGCAATATTCCTTGCCATAGACAAAGTTAAAGCGGTTTTACCCATACCCGGTCGGGCTGCAACTATAACCAAGTCGCTTGGCTGCCAACCGGAAGTCAGTCTATCTAATTTATCAAACCCTGATGGGATACCACTAAGGCCTTCTTTATTAGATATCTCCTCTATTTTCTTTTTTGCCTGTATAACAAGGCTTTGTGCCGTTTCTGATGATCTTTTTATGTTACCTTGTGTAACTTCATATAACTTAGCTTCGGCATTATCTAAAAGATCAAAAACATCGGTAGTTTCATCGTAAGCTTCTTCTATAATGTCACTGGAAATTTTTATAAGGCTTCTTTGAATATATTTTTGAAGAATAATACGTGCGTGAAATTCGATATGAGCAGATGAAGATACCTTTTTAGTAAGCTGTATGAGATAAAAATCACCACCAACAACATCTAGCTTCTGATTTTTTCTCAATTGGGATGAAACTGTTAATAAGTCCACCGGTTCTGATGTTTCAAACAACTGAACTATTGCTTCAAAAATAAATTTATGTGACTCTTTGTAAAAAACGTCTGCATGTAAAATATCGATAACATCATCCACACCTTTCTTGTCAATCATCATCGCTCCGAGCACAGCCTCCTCTAAATCAATAGCTTGTGGTGGTATTTTACCTTTCTCGAGTTGAATGATGTTGGTTTTGCTAATCTTAATTCCTGAAAGTGGATTTATTTTTTCCATGGCTACGAATGTAAAAAAATGTAATATAACTCAGCCTAAAAACGAAGGTCGCAATGTTCACCGTTCATTAACATTTACAATGTTAATAAATTAATTTTTCTGTTAATAAAGATAGAAAAAATGAAGCAAAAGATTTAGCTAATTTGTTAAAGTAGCAATAACAACCAGTTAGCTTTTATAAACTCCCATTGCATAATATTTTTCCCTTCTTTTTTCCATGAGTTCTTCTGGTGATAACTTTTTAAGTTCTGTTAGAACAGATAAAATTGTTTTTTCAACACTTTTAAACGTAGTTTCCCTATCCGAATGAGCACCTCCTATGGGCTCTTTTATAATGTCATCAATAACGTTAATTTTTTTACTATCTATTGCTGTTAGCTTCAATGCATCTGCTGCTCTTTCCTTATGTTCCCAACTGTGCCACAAAATAGAAGAACAGTTTTCAGGAGAAATTACAGAGTACCATGAATTCTCCAACATTAATGTTTTGTCCCCTACTCCAATTCCTAAAGCGCCTCCCGATGCACCTTCACCAATTACAATAACTATAATAGGAACCTTTAACCGGAACATTTCAAGAATATTTCGTGCAATTGCTTCACCCTGTCCCCGCTCTTCTGCTTCAATACCAGGATAAGCTCCGGGAGTATCAATAAAAGATACTATAGGAATATCAAACTTTTCGGCCATTTTCATTAACCGCAAGGCTTTTCTGTATCCTTCGGGATTAGCCATGCCAAAGTTCCGGTATTGTCTTGTCTTTGTATTATATCCCTTTTGCTGTCCGATAAACATAAAACTTTGATTGCCTATTTTACCCAGGCCACCAATCATAGCTTTGTCATCTTTTACATTTCTGTCTCCATGCAATTCCAAAAAAGTATCACCGCAGATGGCTTTAATATAATCTAAAGTGTATGGTCTGGAGGGATGCCTCGAAAGTTGCACTCTTTGCCACGGGGTCAGGTTTTTATAAATTTCTTTTTTGGTTTGAATGAGTTTTTTCTCAATTTGTTTGCACGTATCTGTGACATCAATATCACTTTCCTTACCTATAATTGAACATTTATCAAGCTGTTGTTCAAGTTCTTTGATGGGTAACTCAAAATCCAAATATTCCATGGGTATTCCTTGTAATTTATTAATTTACAAATATAAAAACTTTATGTCTTATGCTTTATGAATTCTATTTTTCTTTTCAAAAGAGTTTTTTAAAATACCATTTATAATAACTGTTGAAAGTATAATAAGCGCGCCAAGATAAAACTGAGGACTCATTTTTTCCTTTTCCCCGAAAATAAATACAGCAAATATAATTCCATAAACAGGTTCAAGATTAACCGTAAGCATAACTGTGTAAGGACTTAAATAGCGCATAACATGTACACCGGCTATGAAGGCATAAGCTGTACACACAGATGCCAGAAGGATCAGATATATCCAATCTCCTGCAGTTAACATAAAAAAGTTCATGTTAAAGTTGCCATTAAATACTAAGTAAATACTTATCAAAACTACTCCACTAAGTAATTCATAAAACGATATAACCGAGGCACGGTATTTTTTCACGTACTTTCCATTAATTAAAGCAAAAACAGAGGCTAAAAAAGCAGAAATCAGTGCTAGGATAATACCAAATACATATTTTGTTTCTACTTTAAAAATTATATACAATCCGCATATAACAAATAAGCCCAAAAAAATTTCATACCATATCACCCTTCTTTTATACCATATGGGCTCTAAAACTGAAGTAAATAATGCAGCTGTAGAAATTGTAGCCAGGGTTACAGATACATTAGAAACTTTGACAGCCATAAAAAAAGTTATCCAATGTAATGCAATCAGGATCCCTGTAATTAAAAGACCTAAAAGTGCTTGTTTCTCAACTTTAAATGATATTTTTTTGATGTTTATATAGAAAAACACAAACGCAACCGCGAGAAGCATTCTGAACCAAACCAAAGGAATGGCCTCAATACTGATAAGTGCTCCCAAAATAGCTGTAAAACCCCAAATGAAGATTATAAAATGCAGGTGCAGATAATTCTTTAACTTATCGTTTAGCATTATTAAGCAGATAAACAGCTAATACCCCGAAAAACAAATTGGGTACTATTACAGCCATCAGAGGTGAAAAATTAGCTTGTTGTGCCATAGTACCAAATACTTTATCAAAGAAAATATACAAAAAGGCAAGGCCTATCCCCAGTGCCAGGTTTACACCCATGCCTCCCCTTCTTTTTTTGGAAGAAACTGCTACTGCAATTATAGTAAGTATAAAAGCTGTAACAGGCAAAGCCCATCTTTTATATTTTACTACAAGATATCTGCTAACATTTGGAGACCCTTTTCTTTGTTCATTTTCAATAAACTCATTAAGTTCAAAAAGGTTTTTAGTTTCCGCCACATAGGATACAGGGGTAAGATCTTCTATCCTGAAGTTAAAAATGGTATCATAACTTCTTTCTGTTTGTAGAATATCATCACCCACGCCTATGGTCCTTTTTACATAAGAAGCGAGTCTGTATACACTATCTTGTTCAACCCACCGTATATTCCTTGAATGAATTTTCCATTTTAATTCATTATCTACAAAGTGTTCATACATAAAATCATAACCAATTTTGTTTTTTGGGTCAAAACTACTCACATAAATGTAATCGTTATCATTTACTTTATTGTAAATGTTGTTGGTCTCTATAATTTTTTTACTGCTTAGGTATTTATAATTAAATTCATTGTAGCCTTTACTAGCAGCAGGGACAATAAACATTCCCATAACAAAAGCCAGTACAGCGATTATACTTGCGCCGATAAAATAAGGTCTTAAAAATCTCCTGAACGATATCCCCGAACTGAGAATGGCTATTACTTCTGTATTGTTTGCAAGTTTTGATGTAAACCAAATGATAGATAAAAAAAGGAAAATTGGAAAAAGAAGATTTGCAAAATAAAATGTAAAATCCAGATAGAAAAGGAGTATTTCACCAATTGGTGCTTCACGATCTTTCATTTTATCAATCTTTTCTGCAAGATTAATTAAAATACCTATGGGGACAAACATAATGATCATTACAAAAAATGTAACGAGATATCTCTTAAGTATGTACCAGTCTATGATTTTCATCTATAGCCTTTTATCCATTTGTTTTACCATATTCTTTTTCCACTCATAAAAATCACCTGCTAATATATGCTTTCTGGCTTCACGAACCAACCACATATAAAACCCAAGGTTATGAATAGTGGCTATTTGCTTTCCTAAATATTCGTTAGCTGCAAAGAGATGCCTTAAATAGGCTTTAGTATAGTAGGTATCAACATAGGTTATATCCATTTCGTCAATAGGAGAAAAATCGTCTTCCCATTTTTTATTTTTAATATTGATGGTCCCGTGAGCTGTAAAGAGCATTCCATTACGTGCATTTCTTGTAGGCATAACACAATCAAACATATCAATCCCTAACGAAATATTTTCAAGAATATTTATTGGAGTGCCCACACCCATTAAATACCTGGGTTTATCTTCCGGAAGTATGCTGCAAACCACTTCTGTCATTGCATACATTTCTTCTGCAGGCTCACCCACAGACAGGCCTCCAATTGCATTTCCTACGGCCCCTGCGTTTGCTATATACTCGGCCGACTGTAATCTTAAATCCTTAAAGGTAGAACCCTGAACTATAGGAAAAAGTGCTTGCTCATATCCGTATTTAGGTTGGGTTTTGTTGAAGTGCTTTATACACCTGTCCAGCCACCTGTGGGTCATATGCATCGATCTTTTTGCATATTCATAATCACATGGATACGGTGTACACTCATCAAAAGCCATTATAATATCTGCGCCAATTGAACGCTGAATTTCCATCACATTTTCGGGGGTAAAAACATGATAAGAGCCATCAATATGACTTTTAAATTTTACTCCCTCTTCTTTTATTTTTCTGTTTGCTGAGAGTGAATACACCTGGTAACCCCCACTATCGGTTAAAATATTCCTGTCCCAGTTCATGAATTTATGAAGTCCGCCGGCTCTTTCTAAAATATCGATTGTCGGCCTTAGATACAAATGATAGGTATTTCCTAAAATAATATCAGGATTTATATCCTCCTTAAGCTCACGTTGATGCACTCCTTTAACAGAAGCTACTGTACCGACAGGCATAAATATAGGGGTTTCGATAACCCCATGATCTGTAGTAATTTTACCTGCCCTGGCTTTGCTTAATTTATCTGTGCTTTCTAGCTCAAATTTCATTTGTCGGATTTTTTAATGTGATTATTAAGACAGATGAAAATTTTCATATTTATATCTATTGGCCTTAAAGCTCTTAAGATGCACATTCATTCTTAAATTTTACATGAACTGGCAAAGATAAGTAACTCGATTCTATATACTGCCTAATCAAAATCTAAAAAAATACTAATTATTACGAAAACGTTATAAATTGGTACTTTAGCTTTGAATCACTACAATAAAAAACTATTTTTGAGCAAAATTAATTTTTAATAGAAAAAGATGTCAAACAATCAACAATTAAATGATTTGGTGATGCAAGTTCGCAGGGATATATTGCGAATGGTTCACAAGGTAAACTCAGGACACCCCGGAGGTTCTTTAGGATGTACAGAATTTTTCGTAGCCCTGTATAATGAAATAATGGACTTAAAGGAGGGATTTGATATGGATGGTATTGGCGAAGACCTCTTCTTCCTGTCTAACGGACATATTTCGCCTGTTTTCTATAGTGTTCTGGCAAGAAGAGGATATTTTCCAATTGAAGAACTTAATACGTTCCGATTGATTGATTCCCGTTTACAGGGGCATCCAACTACTCATGAAGGTTTGCCAGGAGTAAGAGTTGCATCAGGCTCATTAGGACAAGGAATGTCTGTAGCCATTGGAGCTGCACAGGCAAAAAAACTAAATAAAGATAACCATCTTGTTTATAGTCTGCATGGTGATGGGGAACTCCAGGAAGGACAAAATTGGGAAGCAATAATGTATGCTGCAGCAAAAAATGTTGATAACCTCATTGCTACGATAGACTTAAACGGCCAGCAAATTGATGGCCCTACTGATGAAGTACTCTATATGGGTAATATAAAAGAAAAATTCGTAGCTTTTGGATGGGAAGTATTAGAAATCATACCCGGAAATGACCTGGAAATTGTTATTAAAGGTTTAAATGAAGCTAAAACCCTTACTGGAAAAAGAAAGCCAGTTTGCGTATTGTTACATACAACCATGGGGCATGGTGTAGATTTTATGATGCATACGCATGCATGGCACGGAAAAGCACCAAATGACGAACAGTTAGAAAAAGCATTAGCTCAAAACCCGGAAACCTTAGGTGATTATTAGGCTCTTCGGAGTTTTTAAAGGAGAAAGGATAATTAAAAAGAGTTAATCTATCAGTATAGATAATAAATTTAAAAGCTAAAATGAAAAAATATACATACACAGAAAAAAAAGATACCCGGAGTGGGTTTGGCGACGGCTTAACGGAGTTGGGGCGCAAGAATCCGAACGTTGTAGCATTGTGTGCAGACCTTGTAGGATCTTTAAAAATGCAGGATTTTATTGATGAAAATCCTGAGCGGTTCTTCCAGGTTGGTATAGCCGAAGCTAATATGATGGGTATTGCAGCCGGACTTACAATAGGAGGAAAAATACCTTTTACGGGTACATTTGCAAACTTTTCTACAGGTAGGGTTTATGATCAGATCAGGCAGTCTATTGCTTATTCAAATAAAAATGTGAAAATATGTGCATCGCATGCAGGGGTTACTTTAGGTGAAGACGGGGCAACTCATCAGATACTGGAAGACCTCGGACTCATGAAAATGCTCCCTGGCATGGTTGTAATTAACCCGTGTGATTATAATCAAACCAAAGCTGCTACAATTGCAATTGCAGATTACGAGGGGCCTGTTTATTTACGTTTTGGAAGGCCTGTTATTCCTATATTTACCCCTGCTGACCAAAAATTTGAGATCGGAAAAGCTATTATGCTTAATGAAGGTACTGATGTAACTATTGTCGCTACCGGACATTTGGTGTGGGAAGCTATTCAGGCTGGTGAAGCATTAGAGGCAAAAGGTATTTCTGCCGAGATTATTAATATTCATACCATAAAACCCCTGGATAAAGATGCAATCTTAAAATCAGTAGCTAAAACCGGCTGTATTGTGACTTGTGAAGAGCATAATTACCTTGGAGGTTTGGGAGAGAGTATTTCAGGGCTTTTGGCCACAACCACTCCTACCCCGCAGGAATTTGTTGCAACTAATGATACTTTTGGTGAAAGCGGTACTCCTGCACAATTAATGGAAAAATACGGTTTAGATAGTAAAGCCATCGTGGCTGCAGTTGAGAAAGTGTTAAAAAGGAAATAATTTAATTATCAATACGTTATAGCATTGTATAACTATAAAACTCAAAGCATGAAAAATTTATTTTTATCAGTATTGCTGCTTTCTTCATTTGCAGGCTTTTCCCAAAGTGATTCCGGGTTTGGCTTAAAAGCAGGTTTAAACTACAACTCAAATGGTGATTTAATTGTAGAATTTTCAGATGCCACAGATGATATTACCGAAGGGGCAGATTCTAAAGTGGGGTATCATGTGGGTGTATTTGGAAAATTAGATTTTCCAAAGATCTATTTACGCCCGGAATTGGTGTACACCAAAACCAAAAGTGAATATGGTGGTGCTGATTTTGACATGAGTAAACTGGACATGCCAGTACTTCTGGGGTATAAAATTATTGGCCCGTTAAGTGTTTTTGCAGGCCCATCATTTCAATATATCCTTGATACCGATTTAGAGGATGCAGAAATTGAAGATATTAAAAGTGATTTCTCTGTTGGTTTAAATATTGGTGCTGCAGTAAGCTTAGGAAACTTTGGTTTGGATGTTAGGTATGAAAGAGGGTTTAGTAAAAATGAAGCCGATTTTATTATAGATGAAATCCCCGATTCTCAGGGAAGATTAGACTCAAGGCCGTCACAACTAATATTTAGTTTATCTTTTAAACTTTAAAAGAGAATGTTAAAGTTAAAAAAGGCTGGTCTGAAATTTTCAGACCAGCCTTTTTTTTATCAATGAATAATTTCTTGAAAATAACATCTCCCCCTCAAGCATAGCCTCGAGGAATCCTTATTAATTAGTTATCTTTATCCAGGTAATTTGGTATTCCATCACCATCTGTATCATCCGGAACTCCATCACCATCTACATCATATTCATAAAGAGTTAGTATTCCATCCCCGTCATCATCAGGATCAAGATAGTTAGGTATGCCATCACCATCGGTATCATCATTTTCCGGATACCCGTCGCCGTCAATATCTTCCATATTACTGGTAAGTCCATCGGGACTATATACATAACTATTCTGAACTACTGAATAGTCCTGATCTACTTCTTCAAACTGGAGCATATCCATCGTGAAAACCAAGGGGTTATATGCTTTTCCTCCAATAGACTGGTTAAAATAACCTAACCCTGAGGGTATAATTACAATCCCCATACCATAATCATCATTCCAGTTAATTGAGTTGTCAGGATCAACTTCAAATCCTGTACTGGCATTAAGTAACATTCCCAGTTCCCTGAAACCTCTTACAACCCCTTCGTTTCCACTTATCCCTGTATTATCTCCCAATAAATTAAGTGATATAGCAATATTACTGGCATCAAACCTCTCGCGTTCTAAATTAGTTCCCCTGTATCTTACAAAAACCCTTGCAGATGATGAAGGCCTCTCTCCTTCACCCTCCCTAACTATAATGTAATAGAGTTTATGAGGAACCTCATTCTCCGTGATTGTTTTAATTTTAAGCTCAGCCAGTTCACTTAAAGGGGTTCTGTCTGCATATACTCCGGCTATAGTATCAATTACAATTTCATTTCTATCATTAGTATCCAAATCGGGATCTTCATCTTCATCTAAATAATAAAAATGGGTATCAAGAAATGCTTTAATTGCTGCATCATTTTCAAGGGCTACTTCATCGTGGTCCCTTAATGGTATAGTAGTTGGTCCATCATCATCTTTTTTACAACTTAAAATCAAAATACTTGCTACCAATAAATATGCAATATTATTTATTTTCATTCTTCTTAAATTTGAGTGCGCAAGATAGTATTTTCTCCTATTTTTGTTAAGAGCATTAACGTTTTTTTTTGTCCCTTATGCGTATTGATAAATATTTATGGTGTATCCGGTATTATAAAACCCGAAACATAGCTACAGAGGCATGTAAAAAAGGACATGTACGAGTTAACGAGATTGTAGTTAAACCTTCCAGGGAGGTGTTCCCTATGGATAAAATTATAGTGCGAAAAGACCAGATAAATTATGAGCTTACAGTACTCGATATACCCAACAACCGGGTTGGCGCTAAGCTTGTGGATATATACAGGAAAGATACAACCCCAAAAGAAGCTTTCGAACATGCTGATTTGCTGAAATATTCGAAAGAATATTACCGTAAAAAAGGACAAGGCAGGCCTACCAAAAAAGACCGGAGAGACATTGATGAACTTTTTGATGATGACCCAGGTGAAATTGAATAAAGAGTATTGGGAAGAGAGATACAGGCAACAACTTACCGGCTGGGATATAGGATACGTATCTACCCCCGTTAAAACTTATATTGATCAGTTGGAAGATAAAAACATCAGGATTTTGATCCCCGGTGCCGGGAATAGTTATGAGGCTGAGTATCTTTATAAAAACGGATTCAAAAATGTGTATGTCATAGATATTGCCAAATCCCCTTTACAAAACTTTAAAACCAGGTATCCGTTATTTCCGGATGAACAGCTTATTGAAGGTAATTTTTTTGATTTAAACATGAAGTTTGACCTAATTTTAGAACAAACATTTTTTTGCGCTTTAAATCCGACTGCCAGAAAGGAATATGCTCAAAAAGTACACAAACTGCTAAATAAAAATGGAAAAATAGCCGGTTTATTTTTTAATTTTCCGCTTACTGAAGAAGGACCGCCATTTGGGGGGAGTAAAAATGAATACCTCGTATATTTTGAACCATTGTTTAAAATAAAAGTTTTTGAACTTTGTTATAATTCTATTAAACCAAGAGAAGGAAAGGAACTGTTTTTTATCTTTGAAAAAAAGTAATGATGACTACAACACAGAATAAAATATTAAATCACGAGCAAATAGAACATAAAATAAAGCGGATAGCATACCAGGTATATGAGACATTTGTTGATGAAAACGAAATTATAATTGCCGGCATATCGGGTGGTGGATTAAAATTTGCAAAAAAATTGTATCAAGCTTTAAGTGATATAACGGATATTAAAATAACGCTGTGTGAGGTTAAAATGGATAAAGAAAATCTCTTAAATTCAATAACAACATCCTTATCGGAAAAGGAATATACCAATAAAGCACTTGTTTTAGCAGATGATGTTTTAAATTCAGGCGGTACTCTTATTTATGCGATCAGGCATTTCTTAAACGTACCTCTTAAGAAATTTAAGACCGCCGTTTTGGTTGACAGAAATCACAAACGCTATCCGGTAAAAGCTGATTTTAAAGGAATATCATTATCAACTTCTTTACAAGAACATGTAATTGTAAATTTTAATGCAAATAACTATTCCGTTCATTTAGCTTAATTTTTTGATGATTTTTTTAGCAGCTTTTTTTCTTGACAAATCATCTATATCAATGACCTGATGGGACTGCATGTAGTAAAAATTCCTCTCGAAGAGGTGTTTTTTAATAAAATCCGGTAAGTCCTTATTCGCAATATTTTTGATAAGTGGCCTTTCTTCTTTTTTCTTTTTCAGTCTTTTAACCAAGGTTTCTACGGATGCTTTTAAGTAAAAAACATTTGGGGTAGATTTTAATATTGCTTCCATATTGTCACCATAACAAGGCGTCCCCCCTCCTACTGAAATAATTATATTTTCAGTTGTATCGAGCAATTGTTTCAAATATTCACGTTCTTTTTTCCTAAAATAAACCTCTCCCATCTTTTCAAAAATTTCAGGAACTGTCATTTTTTCCTTCTCAATAATAAAATCATCCAGGTCAATGACCTTCATTTTTGTTTTTTTGGCTATTCTTTTTCCAATGGAAGATTTGCCACTCCCCATATAACCTATTAAAATTACTATCATAAAAAGTTTGATTTTCCTTATTTACAGGGCATTATTACGCTTGAACTAAAAAAAAACAAATTTATACTAAAATCACCTTGAAAAGTAAATATTTGATATTATATTTGCACCCGCATTGAGAGATACACATTTGACTCGGTAGCTCAGTTGGTAGAGCACAACACTTTTAATGTTGGGGTCCTGGGTTCGAGCCCCAGCCGGGTCACTTAAGTTGAGCACTTGCTTAACTTTTTTTTTATATTTGCTATAATGCCCACGTGGAGAAATTGGTAGACTTGCCATCTTGAGGGGGTGGTGTTCGAAAGGACGTGCTGGTTCGAATCCAGTCGTGGGCACAAATAAATCTCAAAATGTTTAAGGATTAATTAAAAGTAAGCAAAATAAAATAGCTTGCTTTTTTTATTTTGCGCGCTTTTAATTGGTAATGCGAAGCATTACATAACATTTTGAGATTTTCAGAATGGCATGCTATCTGGATCTATGAAATAAATCCAGAAATCTAAATTTTAAACACCAAATTCCAATTAAGAATGTAAGAACACTAATGAAGAATTAAAAATGTATAATTAAAAATGACAGTTTTTAAGATCGTGCTTTAAAAAGGCAAAATGAGCACAGCTTGTGTCTTGTCTCTTACACCTTTTTTCTATTTTCTTTTCTCTCTTCTCTATTTTCTTTTCTCTACGTCTTTGATCTTTCCAGAATACGCAACAGGTTCAACTAAAAGGTATAAAATTTAAAAAGATTTATAAAATCACTACATTTGTTTAAAGTTTTTTAATAAAACATGAACATAGTAAAAGATAGTTTTAGTATCAAGGACCTTGAAAACTTATCAGGTGTTAAAGCTCATACCATTCGTATTTGGGAAAAAAGGTATAAACTTTTTAATCCAAATAGAACAGATACGAATATCAGATATTACTCCCTTGCCAGCTTACAAAAGCTATTAAACATCGTTCTTTTATGCAACAATGGCCATAAAATATCTAAAATCGCGCAATTACCGGAAGAAGAAATTCCTGATCTGGTAAAAAAAATAGGTTCAGAAGGTAGTATAAATAATGATTTCCTTAATTCCTTTAAATTAGCTATGGTCAATTTTGACCGGAGCCAATTTGAAAAAACTTACAATACTCTCATTACGACTAAAACATTTCGGGAAATTTTTTATGATGTTTTTATTCCACTTTTAACCGAATTGGGATTGCTGTGGCAAACAGACACTATAAATCCGGCACATGAACATTTTATTTCCGGGCTTATAAAACAGAAGGTAATTGCAAATACAGAAAATCTGTCTTTTATCGAAGTCCCGGACAGATCAGAGATATTTGTACTTTTCCTGCCCGAAAACGAAATTCATGAAATTGGACTTCTTTTTTTAAATTATGAATTGACCCTCAAAGGAAAATATACTATTTACCTGGGGCCAACTGTACCTATGGATAATTTAAAAGATTTTGCAAAGGATAATTCAGGTGTAACATTTATCTCCTATTTTACTATCGAACCTGCACAGGATAAAATATCAGCTTATTTATCTGACTTTGAAAATGATATTTCTTCTATCAATAACAATGAGTTATGGATTTTGGGGCGTCAGGTTTCGGAAATTTCACAAACCGAATTGCCAAAATCAGTCAAAGCTTTTCGTTCTATCACAGCACTTACAGATTATTTATAAATTGTAGTTAAAACTGTTTAACTTTTTTGTATATTTGTTAAACAATGAAAAAAATAATCATCATAGGATCCGGGTTTTCTTCACTTTCTGCCTCATGTTATCTGGCAAAAGAGGGGTATGATGTCACGATATTTGAAAAAAACGAGCAAATTGGTGGACGCGCGAGACAATTAAAAAAAGATGGCTTTACATTTGATATGGGGCCAACCTGGTATTGGATGCCTGATGTTTTTGAACGTTTTTTTGCAGACTTTAATAAAAAACCATCCGATTACTACCAGTTAGAGAAATTAAACCCGGCTTACCAGGTTTATTTTGGTAAGAATGATAGCATATCTATTTCATCTCAAATAGAAAAGATTTATGAAGTTTTTGAAAACGAAGAAAAAGGAAGCTCCATAGAATTAAGAAAGTTCCTTAAACAGGCTCAAAACAATTACGAAGTGGCTATTAAGGATTTAGTTTACAGGCCGGGGTTAAGTCCGCTTGAACTTGTTTCGTTTAAAACCATAAAAAAGCTGGACCAGTTTTTTGGAAATGTAAAAAAAGATGTCGGAAAGAAATTCAAGAACAAGCGCTTAGTGCAAATATTAGAATTTCCTGTTCTATTTTTAGGTGCAAAACCCGGTGATACCCCCTCATTTTACAATTTTATGAATTATGCCGATTTTGGACTGGGAACATGGTATCCGGATAAAGGTATGTATAGCGTTGTTTCAGGTATAGCAACCCTGGCGACAGAATTAGGGGTTAAAATTGAAACTAACAAGCCCGTCGAAAAAATCCTGGTTAAAAACGGCAAAGCAATCGGGGTTATATCGAAAGAAAATGAGTGCTATTTTGATATTATAGTCAGCGGAGCAGATTACCATCATTCGGAATCACTACTCGATAAAAAATACAGGGTATATTCGGAGTCTTATTGGAAAAAAAGAACCTTTGCACCATCATCCTTACTGTTTTATATAGGTTTTAATAAAAAAATTGGAAACGTAGAACACCATTCATTGTTTTTTGATGTAGATTTTGATGATCATGCCAAAGCAATTTATGATGACCCGAAATGGCCCGAAGAGCCTCTCTTTTATGCCAGTTTTCCGTCTAAAACTGATAAAACAGCTGCTCCTGAAGACCATGAGTCGGCAATTTTCTTAATTCCCCTTGCTCCCGGACTTAATGACACGGCTGAGCTAAGAGAAAAATATTTTGATATAATTATAAACAGATTGGAAATCAATACTTCTCAAAATGTGAGAAATAGTGTTATCTTTAAAGAGTCGTTTTGTATTAATGATTTTGTTAAAGACTACAATTCTTATAAAGGAAATGCATACGGAATGGCCAATACATTGCTCCAAACAGCATTTCTAAGGCCTAAACTGAAAAGCAGGAAGGTAAAAAACCTGTATTTTACCGGACAACTCACAGTTCCGGGGCCGGGTGTGCCACCATCTCTTATATCGGGAAAACTTACTGCCGGTTTAATAAGCAAAAACAATTAAGCGTATGAAAGCAATTTTTGACAAAGTTTCTTCTGATTGTAGTAAAAAAGTTACTAAGGAATATAGTACATCCTTTTCGCTGGCCACTAAAATGTTGGCGCCGTCCATAAGACAACATATATATAATATCTATGGATTTGTAAGGTTTGCTGATGAAATAGTTGATTCGTTTCATGGTTTTGACAAAGAAGACCTTTTACTAACCTTTGAATCAGATTTACATAAAGCAATTAAAGATGGTATAAGCTTAAATCCCATATTAAATTCTTTTCAACATACATTTCATCAATTCAACATTGACATTAATCATGTGGATGCGTTTTTAAGCAGTATGAAAATGGACTTGCATAAAGAAACTTACCTTTCACACGAAGAGTACAAACAATACATTTACGGATCAGCGGATGTGGTGGGTTTAATGTGTTTAAAAGTATTTGTGAAGGGTGATGACCTCAACTATAATGAACTCAAAGAAAGTGCAATGTCCCTTGGGTCTGCTTTTCAAAAAGTGAATTTTTTACGTGATCTCAAAACTGATTTTCATGACTTAAACAGAAGTTATTTTCCCGACACAAATCTTAGTAACTTAGATGAAAACGCAAAAACCAGGATCATCACTGAAATTGAAGAAGATTTTAAAAAGGGGTATGCGGGTATTATTAAATTACCTGTTGAAGCCAAGCTTGGTGTTTTCACAGCATACAGATACTATAAAAAATTATTACAAAAATTAAAAGACACTCCCTCAAAAGAAATAATGACCAAACGAATACGAATTTCAAATCATAGGAAATTCAGTTTATTGGCCAGATGCTATGTGACTTGTCAATTAAATTTTATTTAATATGAGCTTTTTTACAGGAATAATTGTTTTTATGCTTACATTTTTAATTATGGAATTCATGGCGTGGTTTACGCATAAATATGTTATGCATGGTTTTTTATGGACGTTACACAGGGACCATCATAAAAAAGACCATGATTCCTGGTTTGAAAGGAACGATGCCTTTTTTATCTTTTATGCACTGGTAAGTATTGGTTTCTTTTTGCTGTGGAAGTATGAAATTTTAAGTATCGGCCTTGCCATTGGCCTTGGCATATTAGCTTACGGAATAGCTTATTTTATTGTGCATGATATATTTATTCATCAACGATTTAAATTATTCAGAAATATTGATAATAAATATGCAAGGGCATTAAGAAGAGCCCACAAAATGCATCACAAGCATTTGGATAAGGAAGATGGCGAATGCTTTGGAATGCTACTTGTTCCTTTTAAATATTTTAAAAATGCTTAATGAGTGAGTATCTTTATTTATTTCTAAACCTGGGGTCAGTCTTTGTTCCCTTTCTATTTAGTTTTCATCCAAAGCTAAAATTCTATAAACTATGGAAGCCCCTTTTTTTATCGGTTTTCATTACCATGATTTTCTTTATAATATGGGATATAATATTTACTAAAAATGGCTTTTGGGGTTTTAATGAAGATTATTATATGGGTATTGAACTATTAAGTTTACCTATTGAAGAGTGGCTATTTTTCATTTGTATTCCTTATGCCTGCATATTTACACATTACTCCCTTTTAATCTACTTTCCTAATCTCTCTTTATCGGGAAAAGCTACTAAATCAATTCTGGTATTCCTTCTCATCCTATTTTCTCTGTTAGTAATCATTAAAAATGACAAATGGTATACAGTGATAAATTACGGGTATGCTATCATACTTATTTTAATAGTTATGAAACATGATTTTAGGTTATTGCAGCGCTATTTACCCACTTTCATGGTAATGCTCATCCCCTTTTTTATTGTAAATGGGGTTTTAACGGGTAGTTTTATTGAAAATGAAGTGGTATGGTATAATGATAATGAAAATTTGGGTATACGATTGGGAACAATTCCGGTTGAAGATGTGGTGTATGCTTTTACGTTAATATTAACGAATCTTTATTTGATGGGTATATTTAAAAGGAAGCTATTCAAGTAATTTATCAATTGTAGTTCTTACTTTTTTGCTATTCCAGTCTGCAGCCCCGGATTTAGATATTACAATCTCACCGTATTTATCAATCAGAAAAGTAATAGGAATACTGCTGTATTTGAATTCTCCGGGTGCTTGGGTTAATTCTTTATAAACCGGAAAATCATAATTATGTTTTTCCATAAATTTATTTACAATTTCATTTTTATCATTGGTTACAAAAAGGAAATCTACTTTATCTCCATAATCATTATACAAGGCCTGTAAATCAGGCATTTCGGCTATGCAAGGAGGGCACCAGGTTGCCCAGAAATTTATAAAAACAACTTTATTGTTTTCTGCTGTGGCAAAATCATACTTTTCACCATTCACACTCACCAATTTCCAATCATAATTATCTATTTTTTCCCTTTCATCTTCATCAACAACCGATGGACTAAAAGAAATAACCCTGTTTATCCATATTTGAAATTGTGTTCGCACAGGTGTGAATAATAAGACAACTATTAATACTAAAAAAATTAAATTTTTAATCTGTGGCCTGGTGATTTTCATATATGATATTCTACAAGTATTATGAGTCGAAAATACATTTATAATCTTACAAAAGAATAGTTTTTAATACAGTATTAACTCAGTTAATAAAAAAATCCTGTCTTCAAAATATTTATTGAATACAGGATTTCTTATGTTTTAAAAAAACAATGTGTTATGCGTTCTGCTTCGCAATTAGGTTTAGTGCAGAACCTGCTTTAAACCAGTCGATCTGACTTTGATTAT
>CALGUD010000001.1 GCA_937901915.1 uncultured Flavobacteriaceae bacterium | reverse complement strand
TCGGAAATGACCAGGTCCACCGGGTTGTCGAGATAACGCAGCGCTTGCACGGTATCGCCGGCGGTGAAAACGTCGTTTACGGCCAATGATTGAAGGAGCTCCCGGTTGGTGATTTCTATTTCGGGGGTAATGCCACAGTTATAACTTAAAGCCTGGTTAGGGATGGCAGTGGTGAATTCATAGATCTGTGAATAGGTGTAACCAGCGTTTTCGTTGCACTGGCCGCCTACCCTGAATTCATAGGTGTTACCACCTTCCAGGTTATAGAGCGTAACGTATTCATTAATGGAATTTATTTCGTGCCAGCGTCCTTCCTTTGTTCCTCCCCCTTTGGGGGAGCTAGAGGGGGATGCTTTTTTTCTAAACTGTACCTTATATTTTAAATGTCCCAACCCCTGCCACATGATCTTTTCACTGGTCGGGCTGTCGGCTTTTGCCAATATGAAGGCGGGTTCGTCACAATTGCCTGTATGGGTAAAGTGGAATATTTCACTGTACCCTCCGTTTTTAAATACCGAGGTTTCACTTATACCGTCACTCACCAATGCTTTTACCCGCCAGGCATAGGTTTTGTCGGGCAACAGTGCAGTTTCCCCGGGGCCGTACAGCAGGGTATTGGCCCTTGTGATGGTTTGGTACAACGGCCGGCTTGCCAGAAAGGCTGCCTGTGGGTCCATGTGAATGTCCCATAGTTCGGTAAGGGTAAATTCATATTGTACATTGGTGGCATTCAAATGTCTTGGTGTCCACTGAAATATAATGTTCTGCGGGTCTTTATGGGCAATGAGTTCTCCTTTGTTGGGGAAATTAAGAATAGGCGGGTCGTTTAATACCAGGTAGGCCGTGGCACAGCTTTTCCTGGAGAGAGTTTCGCCGGAGACCCACTCGTAAACTTCAAAACAGAACTGGTAGAGCCCGTCGGGCAAGGGCTGGTTGTATTGTTGCGGACTGATGCCGTGCAGGTTTTCTAACTGGAAGTAAGGACGCAGATCGAGGTTGGATAACCGCAAGGGAATACCGCCACTGATATACAATGGAGTGGCTCCGCTTACTGCAGGGCTGCTTTGGATGGCTATGTTCCGGCCGTTTTCAATGTACAGCCGGATGCCGATCTGCATATTTTGTTCCCGGACATCCGTAAGCAATAGGGTGGCTACGATCCGCTCATTCATAGCGGTTGTGTAATCGGACAGCTTAAGGCTATGGGGCGGTATCATCTGAGCGGATACCTGCAGGGGGTACGCCTGGGAGAATGACCAGGAGGACACCAGACAGGTGATCATTAGAATGATATTTTTTAGTTTTTTGGGCATCAGTACTTTGTTATTTATTTTTATTCGATATAATCTGCTATATTTTTAAATAATTCTTTTTGCTAGCGCAAGCACTTGTGCTGAGCTTGCCGAAGCATCACGCTTGTGCTTATAATTTAATTCTCGTGCCTACATTAAGTTCAACAATACTCCTTCGTTATCAATTTTCAATACGGTTTCATCATCTGCATAGTTTCTTGCGCTACTGTATTTCCAATCTACAGGATCTGTTACAAACCATTATCCAATTAGGTCTTTTTTATTATTTATTTTCTTTCTTTTGCTCGCCCAAAAGAAAGAAACAAACAAAAAGGCGCCTTATCTGAGGAATTTTTTGACTTTCGTCAAAAACCGTTAGAAAAAATCCGCGTCATCACGCTTTGCATGATTCCTGAATCTCGGATCTTTTTCTAACTATTCTGCAGATAAGGATTTTAGCCCGCGCGCCATCCAATCATTTCCTTATCATATATTCTTTTTAATGTATAAATCATTTTTATAAAATATTAAATTATACAAAATATTTTCTGTGCATATTTTCTCATGTTGCTTTACTTTGCTTCTTTCTGTGTTTTTATATCTGTTATTATATATGAGTCTTGTCCGTTTTGAACATATTGTTTAATTTTTATGGCTCCCTTTAATCCGTGGCTGTTTTCAAAAAGCACAATCCTGGATGCCATGTCACTGTTAAACTGCTCGAGTCCGTCTACAGTTTCTACGATGGTTAAGTTTTGCAGCAATACATCATTGGCCATGGCATCAAATTCTACTACTGATAATGATGCTCCACAACCGCACAGTTCCTGCGAGTTTATAAATTTTGTGTGGGTGGCATTCTGTATGTCTGGAAAAGTGGTTCCGCCCGTTTCGTCGGGAGAAACAAACTTATTCAGTATAAATTGATCGTTGAGACCGAAGAAAATAATATCTATTATAGAGCTATTTTCTTCTGTTACTTCATTTTGGGTATAAGACTGCCGGGTATGGGTTGAAAAGAAACTTCCGTTTACATTGTTGGTATGGGATGTATTGATACCAAATACAACATCTTCAAATACCCGCAGATTGGTGTCGGGATATACTTCAATTTCTTTACTTATAGTTTCTGATGTTTTACCGTTGGATGCCTCCAGGGTAATGTTATGGATGCCCGGGGTATTGAAAGTGACTTCGGGATTTTCTTCTATGGAAGTTGCCGGCACTCCATTCTCAAAAGTCCACAGAAAATTGGTGGCGCTGGTACTATGGTTCTGCATGGTTAAATGTACCGGTACCTGATGGTCATCATCATCAAAATTTACTTCCCATTCAAAACCTGCACTAAGGTGTTGTTCAACCAGAACTGTTGTTTCCATATCATAAGTTTCGAGTCCGTTACTTACTTCCAACCTGATGGTATATTCCCCGGGTTCAGGAAATACAACGGTAGGAGGGTCTTTTTCGGTGGATGAAGAAGGGATCCCTCCTTCAAACTCCCATTTATAGGAGCTCGCTCCGGTGGTATTGTTACTAATATTTACTTCCAGGGGCGGATAGTTACTTTCCACCACCTCAACTGTAAAATCAACCACCACAGGGGCGTCTATATTGATAGACATTGTATGTTCGTCTTCAGAACCATCTTTATTGGCTGCATACAACCTGATGGTATATTCCCCTTTTGTTTCATAGAGGATGATACCCGGATTCCTCTTTGTGGAACTGGCAGGGCTTCCACCTTCAAAAGTCCATTCATACGTGTCTGCTTCTTCAGATTTATTGAGGATCATTACCTGCACGGGAATGGAATAGTCATTATCAACCACATCAATATCAAAGTTCGCAGAAACAGGTACTACCTCTTCTTTGGTACAGGTGATGGTGATTCCCACAATGAGAAGATAAAGGATTATGTATGTTAGTTTTTTTGTCATGTTTAATCAAAAACCAGTTTTCGTATTTCATCCCCTTTTGGGGTTTCCAGCAATAACAAATAAACCCCGGATTGCAAATGCTGCAGGTCGTATTCCAGTAAATAATCCCTGGATCCCCCTTCTGTTCTTGCATCCATTACACTGGAAGTTACAAGACTAATAACCTTTACTGAGATATTAGCCTCCTCAGCAAGGGAAAGTTTTATCTTAAAATTCCCGTTGCCTGGGTTCGGGTACACAATAAATTCTTCTATAAAAGGATTATTGCTGTCGCCTATATCCTGCAATTCTGTGGCTCGTTCCACAATAATATTTTTGGTGTAATCCAAGTAGCAGTCACCCTGATAGGACCTTAAATTAATATCATAATTACCCGCTTCTTTAAAAAGCACAATTATTTTATTATTGGCCTCGTATATCATATCTACCCCTTCGGGGAGTGTCCACTCTACCCTATCGCCTACCGGGCTACTGATGTTTACCAATAGGGTTTCTTCCCTGGCAAATGCCTGGGTGCTCAACACAAAATGTGCATCTATAGGAGCTGTGGAGGTTTTTACTTCTATTTCGCCAAAACCTGTACATCCTTTTGAAGTAGTAACAGTTGCCCTGTATATTCCGGGCTCTGTGAATTGTACAGCGGGCGAATCGCTCTCGAAACCATTTTCTGAAACCCAATTGTAAACTGCCCCGGGGTCATCAATGGTAATATCAAGTTCCAACCATTGCCAGTCGCATAGCGTACGGTCTTGACCCAGGTCAACCAC
Source organism: uncultured Flavobacteriaceae bacterium (assembly GCA_937901915.1). Classification (GTDB taxonomy): domain Bacteria; phylum Bacteroidota; class Bacteroidia; order Flavobacteriales; family Flavobacteriaceae; genus Abyssalbus. Next base: position 21,701 of record CALGUD010000001.1, on the reverse strand, counting down.
GAGAGGTGGAGTTTCTTCCAGGGTTTCTTCAAGGAAAGTTACACAATTCTGTGCATCGGTAACCTGAACCCTGTATGTTCCTGCCTCCAAATTGTTTATATAAGGTGTAGTTTCCCCTGTATCCCATAAATAAGTATAGGGTGGTGTTCCACCGCTGGTAACAACTTCAATGATCCCGTCATTTCCCAAATAACAGGTGGGAGGTATGCTAGTAGTTACCTGGGGTTGCATACCATCAGGTTGTTCCAGGATAATTTCTTCCTCTGCCCGGCAACCCTTACTGTCTGTTACGTACACCAGGTATTTACCGGTTGTTAAATTTTCTACTGAGTATGTGGACGCCCCGTTAGACCATGAAACCGTATACGGCGGGGTACCCCCGGAGACCTCAATAGAAATACTTCCGTTATTCCCCTGGGCGCAGGTAGGATTAATTTTGGTGTGTGAAATATCCAATAAGTCCGGTTGCAGCATAGTTACTGTGGAATCTGTTTCCCTAACCAAAATATTATGTTCGTAATCTCCCAGGATAATTCCGTTGGCATCCATAACGTTTAAAGCATATTCTCCATGGCTTATACCAGACAAAATATTATCCGTTTCGGCCTCTAAAACCATCCATGATCCGTCAATCCTCTTTTTCCAGGTGTAATAATATGGCAAACCGCTGTTATCAAATAAATCGAGCTGCACACCACCGGTAACATGCGCAGTAAGTTCTCCATCGCTATAGGGGTCATTTTGAATATTATCGCTGTTACAGGAAATAGAGTTTGTTTCTTCAAAAATAACCTGTAAAGGGTCCGGCTGGTCGAGTTCAAATTCTGAATCTACTACAGTACAACCTGTTGTAAAAGTAGCCTGACTGAAGTTACTATCCGTAACTGTTAAGAAATAAGTACCTGCTGGAATGTTATTTAAGGTGATAAAATAGCCCTGTCCTATCTCATACCTGGTTGTGGTATCCGTTATTAAGTCACCATCGCTGTTACGCCACTCAAAATTATAGCTGTTGCCTGATATGGGTGTCCCACCAAAAACCCGGGTGGTGATAGACCCATTTGTAAAGCCGTACGCTGTGGGCTCAATATGATGTTCATAAACCAGCTGTAAAGGTGCCTCCGGTTGAGTTATTTCCTGTTCCAGGACAATTACTTCTCCCAGAGATATTTCCCCTCCTAAAACAGTCTGCTCTTTTGCATAACAGTGAACCCCTCTTTCATGTGTATATTTTCTTACCCGGATGTTATGCGTATTACTTTCTGAAAAATCCTGCCATGCTCCGGTTTGGTTTTCCCCGGTAATGGAAAATTGATACGTTCCGTCATTCCCTCCGTCTGCCCTTAAATGTATTTCCCCGTCGTTATTGTTAGTTGGGTCAGAGTCACCATCATTACACCATACATTAATAACATCGGTGATCTGGAAGGATACTGGGGCTTCAGGGCGGCTTATTGTAACCGGCCTACTGTGGTTTTCAGCTCCGGAATAATACATTGAACCATTGTAGGCACCAAGAATATCTACCCTGAACTCTGTAGCACTTGGAGGGAGATCATATAAAACAATGCTGTTGTTTTCATCCAGTTCAGTGATGTTTTCCACTCCAACCCCATCTACAATATGAAAATTTTGCCTTCCATTGTCATCGATTCCTACCATTGGTCTTGACATATCTGCTACGGTAATATTCAAATTGTCCCCCGGTTCTAAGGGTCGGTCAAAGGTGATCCTAATCTGGCCATCCTGGGAGTCATAACATGAGACCTTTGTAGGAACTGCTTGAATAATATGAGGGGCAGAGCGTCTTAAATCATAAAAAATAACATTCGAATAGGTATCATCACAGGATCTGACCCTGAAATAAATACGTCCGCCTATGGTATTTTGAGATAAAAACGAACTTGGCGTTATCGTTATTTCTGGAGAATTTGATGCCCCTGGGAGAGGACGCCATCCAACTGTTGGTAACACTTCACTGTACTCCCAATTATAAAAGTAAGATGGAAAACTCATAGCATCAGTCGCTGCCCTTAGTGTGCGACTGTTTTCATAACCCAGGATGTTACTAGTGGGAATTGCCAGATTTAATATCGGCCTTGCGCTATACCTAAAACCTAAGTCAGGATTTATTCCGTTAAGGTCTTTGAAGTAATAACCATTGGGCAAACACCCTTCGTTCAAAGGGAGCACTTCATTAAAATCTACCCTGTCAGCATGTGAAAAGTTAACAAACATGCGTACATTTATATGTACAGGTCTTTCTTGCGTTCTGATAGGATCAATAGAGTAGTTTTCTGCCCTAGTTCCATCACCAATAGGGGTGTAATATAAAGGTCGTTCAGAACCATCTTCAAAATGCAAAGTGATGTTTAAATTTGAAGATGTTTGATTCTTTACATTACTGGTTATCCTGAAATTTAAATTTTCAAAAGTAATCTCATACCATGATTGTGAATACAGATTGATAATCCCACTAAAAAATAAAAATATTAAAAGGCACGTTTTAGTCAGTCCTATATGTTTTACATTCCTTTTCATCTTAATATTCAATTTGTTTTGATTGGTATCCATACACTTCCCCGCTTTGTTTGAGTGCTTTTATAGCATATTCATACCTGTTGCCCGGGTTTACTTTTTTATCTTCAAACCGGGTTACCTTATTTACAGCTACAGGAATTTGTCTTAATAAAACCGGTTTTTCATCTTCTTTGGCTTTATAGATCAGTATTTCTGTTACATCCGGGGGCAGTTTTGCCCAGGAGAGGTCAATTTTTTGGTTTTCAAAGTCTGCATATAGCGTAAAGCCCTTAATGGTGTTTTGCAATTGCATGTTTGTAACCGAGATTGTTAAAGGTGTTGAGGGCTTAGATAACAATTCGCTTTCATCTACAGCAAAGATGGCATAGCGGTATGTGTTATTGCTCAATACATCGGTATCGGTAAACGTAGAAAGGGTGTCGGTTACAAAAACCCGTTGCCAGTCTGTGTTTTTACCGGTCATGTCCTGGCGGAACAGCTTGTGGGATTGTACATCGTCACTTGTGCTGTTGATCCAGTTTAAAACTACTGTTCCGTCAATAACTTCGTATTTTGAAAATACCGGGGATGATGGCGGCACCACATCCGGTTTTTTCAGGGTAAGTTTTTCAGAGTAGGCGGACATGTTAAAGCGTTTGTCTACCGCAACAATACTGTAATACACTTTGCTGTTCAGGGAAGCTATTGTAACTGTGTCGGTATAATTATTAATTTCAACAGGCGATTCTGTGAGCTGAGAGAGTTCTTCTCCTTCAAGGTTGCCCCTGAACACCCTGTAGCCCAAAATATCCGGTTCTTCATTAGGTTTCCAGGAGAGTTTTACCACCCCAAGGCTATCTATAACCCCTTTTACTTCTACAGGTGCTGCCGGGGGTATTGAGTCTATTGTTTGCACAAAAGTAGCCATAGATGTTTTGCTTTTATTACCATTAGCTACCGCCGTAACCGTAAAATAATTGGAAGGTGAAAGGTTATCGTAGCTAGTTGAGCGCTGCTGTGCCGCTATATTTTCTTTAACGGTTTTGTATGGCCCTTTGGCAGTAGTTGACCAGTTAAGGTGAAAACCCGTAATGGCTTTTTCTCCTTCTTTCGGGAATTCCCATTCTATACGTGCACCGCCATTATCCAACAATTCATATTTCCTGATGTGTGGGGTAAAGGTAAGTTCTTCTGTTCCCTGACCCGAAACTACGTCTGAGGGTTGGCCTTCTTCTCCAAAAGGTGACACCCCGAGTACCCGGTAGTAATATTTTTTATTGTTTTGTGCGAGTGTATCAATATAATACATCCTTTTGGCCGGGGCTTCGGGTTTGTCGTTCAGGTTTACCAAAGGGGTGTCCCCTAAACGCTTAAAGTTATTCCCGTCTTCTGACCTTTCTACAAAATAGGAAGTGTAAACGAATTTAAAAAGTTCATATTCCCAGGTAAGCATGATGTTTTTATCCCCGTTTACCGCGATCAGGTCTATGGGGGCAGGCAATTCTTCTATCTTACCGGCATCTACATATACAGCGCCTTCCTTCACGATGGCAATCTCTTCCGGGATGGCACTTATAATACGGTAGTAATAGCGTTCATTGCTTTTTATGTCTTTATCCTCAAAACCGAGCGCTGCCTTTTTAGCTGCCTCAAAGTTCATATCCGCAGCAAAAAGGGCGAAAGAAAAGCGTTGTTCTATTTCTTCTGCCTGGTTAATAATTTGCAAGAGACTGCCCTGTTCTTCGGAGCCTTCCACATCAAAACTATCGCCATAAAGGGCCTGGGCCAGTATGGCCGCATAATCGTTATTGGTGGCTATTTCTTCCCATTGTTCTAAAGGTTCGGGCTTGAGAGGTGCAGGGGTCACTATTTTCTTTTCAGGGGCAGCCAGCCTTTGTCCGTCCCGGTAAATGGTATAGCGTTCAATATTATATCCGTGGGTATTTGACTTTAACCAGATTGACGGGGTTAAAGGTGCCCACCTGATCAGTATTCTCTCCGGTTGTACCCTGCTTATCACCTGTATTTCATTTTCAACAACAGGTTCTTCCTGTGTGTAGCCGTATAGACAGGTAAAGAGAATACATAAAAAACTTAGTATGTGTTTACAATTGTTCATTTACCGGATATTAATTGGGTTTTTAAATTTATAGATGGCCGTGCTTCCTTTAATACCACCCGGTAACATATATGTGTACTTTACTTCATAATTGCCTGACCTCATAAACAGGTATGGTGTATCCAATATTTGCAGGGCAGGATCGTTACCCGGCAGCAGGCCTTTTACATAGTCATTGATGACTTTGTGGCTTATATCGATATAATCGAACTTATAGATATCGGGCAGGTTGTACATAAATGGAAATTTTGACGCTCTCCATACCAGGTCGGTGTTGTACTCGAGGCTGGTTATATAACTGGTGGATATTGGTAACGCCCGCACCGGCCTGAATCCAAATTCATCGGGGTTTCTACTGATGGTATATTTATTCTGCAGACTGTATCTGCGGTAAAGCACCGGGTCAATATCTTTTTCAAAATAAGCGTCTTTAATAGTAGCCTCTGCATATACCAAAGGAATATTTTCGGTGTATTGATTTCCTTTTAGTTCTGCAAGGTCAAAACCTTCGTGGTTTTGTATGGATGAAGTGAGGTAAATCACATCCGAAGCTATCCGTCCCCAATTATCATTTGTAACTTTAATGTCATTTACTTTAGAAGAAAATGTTTTGTATCCACTTGACTTAAACTCATAGGCAAGCCTTTCAATTTCTCCGTCTTTAGAAACGTTTTCTGCCTGTTTGGTTGTAATTTCCATTGTATTTTCACCTCCCAAATCTTCTTTGGTCGTTTTTTGGGTTGATCCGGAAGTTGAGAGTTTATTTTTAGGTGAACTTATAATGGATACAGCATATTTACTGTCCCTTTGAATGTCGGGCATTGTATAAAAAACTTTATTGTCTTTTACTCCATAATTCATTTGGGTAGAAGTTGTGGTACCGGTTTCATTAATAAGAACAACCTCGCTTTTCCACTGTGCATCATCAAAAAGGTAATCCTGCCCTCTTAACAATTGTATGTACCCGGTATTATATTCCCCCGGATAAAACAATTGCTGGTCCACTACCGGGTAACAGTATTGAATATTGTGCATGGGTATTACGTTGGGAGCGGTCCCTGTGGTAAAACTTCTTTCTTCGTATTCGATGGCTTTTTTACCATCGTCATGAATGGTTTGAAATACCCCGTTTACTTTCTCCTGGAAGCTCACTTCTACTTCTGCCTTTAATTTGGTTTTGGGTGGAAGGATGTCTGTAGAAATAAAAGTAGCCACATCGTTCATATAGCTCCATTTAAGGGTACCTTCAATTTCTTTTCCTTTCTCGTCCACCACCCTGAATTTCTCCAGGATTACTTTATAGGTTTTGTCTTCTTTATCTTCCGGTATCACAATAGGCTCGTTTACACGCATACTGAAAGTAGCTTGAGGGGCTGCAAACACATCAACATCCCCGGTGCCGTCATCGGGGGTCACATCGGTAATCATTTTAATACCACCCAAAGGAGAGGCATCCATGAATTCACATTCTTCGCCAATGGTCATTTTAAACCTGAACTTTCCTTTAACCAGTCCACCCAGAAGATTGTAATACCCCCCTACATAACCTCGCATCCAGATAGGGTTTGGTGCTTTTGCCTGTAACAGAACTGCAGCACCGCCTTTTATAATGGGTATTTTCTTTCTAATAAAGAAAAGTTTAATTCGTAATCCCAGCTCACCTTGCAGGTAGGCATATGCCTGACCATTGGCATACCAACCGTCTATACCCACCTTTTTGCCTGTGTTGGAACATTCAGCTTCTCCATAATCGCGGAGCATGATGTCAAATCCGCCACCTGCCTGGAACCGTGCGTAAAAAATCAGGAACCTGAGGTCTCCTGTATCCATTTTAAAATCTTGTCCGAAGGCAAAACCCCTTCCTGTGCCCAACGAATTTTCATCGCGCATATAGTTCAGACTTTCAGCTTCCAACCCTAATATTTGTGCTACTTCGGGAGGTGGTGGTGGACTCGCAGGCATGTAATCGCCAATCATAAAATATCCACCGGCTTCAATACTCAGGGGCCCGAGGCCTACCTTTAACCCTAAACGGTCTTGTGGTGTTCCCATATGCAGGTACCATTCATCAGGGGATAGGTGAATAACTGCCCATCCGGCCCTTCCACCAGAGGCTCTTCCGGTTATAATTCCACCGGCTACATTTACATAGATATCCAATTCTCCGTGTAATATTTTATTTTCAAAATCGTATTCTATTCCTATATAAGCATTTAAGCCTGCTTCGCCAGATACGCTGGCGGGATATTCATCTGTAGCCCGTTCTACAAAAGGTTTCGTTAGCTTCTCACCAGATAGTTTATCTACCATGTCATTTAATCCTGCCTTATCGGCCATTTCTTTCATCTTTCCTGTAATTGCTGCTGCAGGGTTGGGAATATCAAAAGCCTGCATTACGTGGGCTTCTCCATATAATCCCATTCGGTTTACACCCCCGTTTTTATTAAAGAGGATCTCAAAACCGGCCCCACCGTTGAGGGCTTTGTCATTTACCACTCCAAAAAGCATCATGGCTTTAAGCCCAAGGCTTGAGTCTTTATCGGGTACATAGGCCAGTCCGGATGGTGAAAAAGATGATCCGAAGCCTCTTCTTTTCATCTTATAAAAAGCACCGCCACCCAGGCCTTTCAGGGTAATACCTGTAGGTGCCTTTCCGGTAGGCAGATTATCTACCATCACATCAAAATACCAATACCTGAAATCTATCTTACCAAAAATAGCTTTGGCTTCTACAGTAACTCCCTTTAGAGCTTCCATTTCAACTTTTAAGCGGGCGGCAAAGCCATCTCCGTATTCAGGGTCGTTTTCCATAAGGGTAAGGTCGCCTTCCATTTTAAAGGCCCCCATATCAGCCTGAAGAAAAATACGGGCTAATTTTACACGCTCGTATTGCCAGCGTTGCTTGTAATTTTCGGCCCTTACACTTGAGAAAAATTCTAAACGCGTATCGGCGGCAAAGCCTTTGTCACCTTCTCCCATCAGGTTAAACTTCAGGTCAAAGCCCAGTATGGTTTGTGAATTGATTGAGCTTAATTCAATATTCCCAATAGAAACAGGGAAATTCATAATTTTTACTTCGTCATTGTATCCAAAATACCCAACCTGCAATATAGGAGACTCGGTCTGAAGTACTAATTCCTGGAACTGTATGCCCTGAAACTGTATAGATTTTTTGTTTTCATCAATTTGCCCTTCATTTTCCATAGACTCTTTCTGGCTGGCAGAGATAGCCATACGGCCATTTAGTATGGCTTTTGGAAGAAACCGGCCATCACGAACCTTTAGCTCTACTCCCGAATTGGGCAGTAATTGAGCTTTAGCCTTCCAGATATTAAAATCAATAGTTTCTGTAGTAAAAACAGACATTGAATACTCTTCTTCACTTATAATGCCCTGATATCCTAACCCAAATGTTTGTTGCCCTTCATTAACATTGATTATTTCATCTGTTTTATCACCTATCGGCAAAACTACTTGTCCCGAAAAATCGGCGCTTGCCAGTTTATTGGCAGTAAGCTTAACACCTATATGGTCTACAGAAAAGGACCAGGCATTTTGTTCGTCGGTCCTTCCTTCCTGAAGAGGAAAGAGATTGTCTATTGCAAAATAACCAGAAACGCCAAAGTTATCTATGATCATATCCATTGCGGTGAATGTTACGCGCTTGTTTGACTGAATACTTTTTGTTGTCTTGAATTCTTTTGGCAGGCCTACCTGCAATGACTGTACATACACCCCCCTCCAGCTTTCCTGGTTTGGCATTAGCAAATTATTATCATAATAATATTGTGGAAAACGCACATTTTCTGTTCTGAGATCACTAAAATCAAATACGGCGTGATTAGCGGAGAACATAAATTTATCCGGGTGTTTTGATAAAACGAAGGGGGATATACTTATATCTACCACGATATCATTCCAGTCTGAAGCTACTATACTAAAAGCCGCATGTACACGGTTGGGAACTTGAGTTTTACTACCATCTGGATTGGTATAGGCTCTTGTTTCCGGCAATGGCATCCCCTTTTCATCAACAGGTGTAATCATTTGCCTTGAAAACTGGACTTCGCCCATGAGTGACATTTCTTTTATGCCGTCACAGTTAATGGTTACATAGGTGAGATTTTCAGTATTTCCGGTATCATAATTAAAACCTCCTTTAAAGGATAATAACCAATTTCCTGCATTAAACGGAATAAAAACATCGCCTAATAAAACCAGGTTCGCATCGCCCATAATTCCTCCCTGGTGGGAGAGCTTTACATTATTGGCACCAAAAAATAACTCTATGGGTGCTCCCTGCTCATCTGTTTGGGGCAATGTAACACGTGCAAAAACCGTGAGTTCTGTATATTGTGGATAAATCCGTGCTTTGGCTATTCCTATTGCATACTCTACTTCATTCATATAATGCTTGACCCCAATAGGCAAGGTGCTTATATCCTCATTATTTACTGAAGTGACCCAGCTGTTACCAGATTCTATCTCTTCAAAACTTCCTTTCGCTTCCTCACGTTTGTTATTTATATTTTCACTGACAGGATATTCGGAATAAATACTATTGAAGGTAAATTCTGCTCGCTCTGAAGAAGCGTATTTAAATGCCTGTTCTTGTATAGGAAAGTCCAGATTAAGGTTTTGAAGTGCTTTTTGTGTAACTGTAGAATTTAATTTTACGCTACTATTTGCTTGTGTAGTCACAATAGAGTCTTTTCCCGTATGTGCGTAGATACAGAAAAAATTTATTAGCAGTAAAAAAGGGACAAGTAAAGTTCTCTTCATATTAATTCATAGTTTTTAGGGCTTGGGGAGTACAGAAAACCATTGTTAAATGAATGTTAAAACGACTATCAATTTACATTCTTCAATTCTATTTTCAAAGAAAATAGGTGTAAACCCATAATAAAATGTGATTTTTTACTGATAATTTATCTTTATTTGCTCAATAAAATAATATTTATTATGCCTCTATATTTTATTGTCAAATTCACAAAATTGCGGTCTTGGTAAATATTAAAACTATACTAAAGGCTACCAATTCAGGTTTTTATATTTCAAATTTTAACCCATCCCCTCTTGTTTAAAAAAAGCTATTTAATTAAATTTGATAGGATTGCTAAATGAAAAGAAGATGTTATTAAAAAAAACCAATGTAGAAGAAAAACTTCGCAATTACAGGAATAAAATCAGTCATCCAAATACGATATTAGAGCAGGTAAATTCTTTGCTTAAAACTGATGCACGCCATGAAGTGCAAATACAAAATAAGCTTAGGAGTTCTAAGGAAAACATTACCAACAGCTTTAATATAGATATACTGGAAGCTGACAGGGTTTATAACATATCCCATATTAAAAAAATATGTGTTGATTACAGGCTGAGATTTTTAGACACTAAATATTTTAAAGGAAATTATCCCCGAAAAGCCATTTCAGAAATCAAAAAACTGGAAAAAAAACACCAAATACAAATTCAGGGGTTCAGAATTATTGCCCCTTCAAAAGTATTTAAACTTGAAAATGCAGACGACCCCCTGCTTTTTGCCCCCATTGGTAATGATTATTTTTATCTGATTCACAAATGGGGCAATGATCTACATCCATTAAGAAAATTATTAGTATTACCTTTTAAAAATTTTATCAACTTAACCGCTTTAATTTTGATTGTAAGTTATGTAACAACTGAATTATTGCCAATGCGGTTATTTGCCCGAGAAGGAGATTCTTCAATGTTTTGGCTCTTATTTATTTTTATATTTAAAATGGTAGCCGCTATCACACTTTTTTATGGTGTAGCATTAGGGAAAAACTTTAATCATGCCATTTGGAACAGTAAATATTTTAATTAGTAATATCATTCTTAAACTTTCATTTAACACTCTTAAATTCATTTAAAAAGCTTCTTCTGTTCATGACTAATGTCATATTCCAGACTGTTAAATATTCATAATTTTAACTAACAAAAGATGTTAAAGTCATGGAAGTTAAAAAAAATCCGAAATTTGATCTTAATAAGGACAGAGGTTTATACTTCTCCTTTGGGGTATGCTTAATGTTATTTTTAACATGGATGGCACTTGAAATGAAAACGTATGACACTGAAACAGTGTTAAGTTATAATCTCACTGAGGACAAAGAATATCGTGAAGAAATTCCTATGACAAATTTGAACACACCACCTCCTCCTCCTCCTGTAGCACCACCTGAAACAATTGAAATAGTAGCTGATGAAGTTGAAATTGAAGAGACTGAAATAACCAGTACTGAAACCGACCAGAATGAAGCTATACCAGATCGGATTATTAGTGTAGAAGAAGTGCAGGTTGCTGAAGTTGTAGAAGAGATTTATGTCCCTTTTGCCCTGATAGAAGAGGTTCCCATTTTTCCTGGTTGTGAAGGTACCCCTAAGGAATTAATGAGAAAGTGTTTTGTTGAAATGATGCAACTACACATTCAAAAGAATTTTCATTATCCACAAAGTGCTATGAATAATAATATACAAGGTAAAGTGTATGTGCAGTTTACAATAGATGAAAAGGGTCATATTGTTAATATTATGTCCAGGGCACCTGATTTTATTCTTCAGGAATCTGCTGAGAACTTAATGAAGTCTTTACCCCAAATGACCCCGGGACGACAGAGAGGAAAACCGGTAAAAGTTAAATACAGTTTACCTGTAATATTTAAATTAATGAACCAATAAACCAAATCATTATTGATTTCATACTTAATAAATAATGAGTATCTTTATTACAAAGCAATAATATTATGGAAACACATTATAAAAAAATCTATACCGGCCCGATGGTGAATGCAAAATTGATAGAATCTAAATTGAAAGAAATCAATATTACTCCCATTATTAAGGATGAATCCGAATCAGGAAGGCTTGCGGGTTTCGCTCCACCTGTTTTTGGACAGGCCCGGGTATTTGTTCATGAAGATGAATTTGTAAAAGCTGAAGCGCTGTTAAAAGAAGAATTAGGGGAGATTGAAAGTTAACCTATTTTTTAAATCAAAATACAGGCAGCCTCTACATTAGAAGCTGCCTGTTTCTATTTAGGCTGTAACCGAATACATTTTATTCCGTAATTCTTTAATACTCTTATCAGCCATATAATCATCAAAAGTTGAATACCTGTCAATTGCTCCATTTGGTGTTAATTCTATAATCCTGTTTGCTACAGTTTGCGCAAACTCATGATCATGCGTAGTAATAAGTACAGTTCCTTTAAAGTTTTTTAAGGAATTATTAAAAGCTGTAATACTTTCCAGGTCCAAATGATTTGTTGGTTCATCAAGCATCACTACATTGGCTCTCATCATCATCATTCTACTTAGCATACATCTAACCTTTTCACCACCTGAAAGCACACTGCATTTTTTCAAAGCTTCTTCTCCGCTAAACAACATTTTACCTAAAAAACCACGTATGTAAACCTCTTCGCGTTCTTCTTCTGTTTTAGCCCACTGGCGAAGCCAATCTACTAAATTCAGGTTTGTGTTGAAATATTCTGCATTATCTACTGGTAAATAGGATTGAATAGTAGTCACACCCCATTGGTATTTACCTGAATCGGCTTTTACTTTCCCGTTTAATATTTCATAAAAAGCTGTTGTAGCCCTTGAGTCTTTAGATATAATAGCTACTTTATCTCCTTTTGCAAGATTTATGTTTACATTTTGAAAAAGAATTTCTCCATCCTGCGAATAAGAGAGATTTTCTACATTTAGGATCTGATCACCCGCTTCTCGCTCCCTTTCAAAAATAATGGCCGGATAACGCCTGCTGGATGGTTTTATATCGTCTATTTTTAATTTTTCAAGCATCTTTTTTCGTGATGTGGCCTGTTTGCTTTTAGCCACGTTAGCACTAAAACGCATAATAAATTCCTGCAGCTCTTTTGCTTTTTCTTCAGCTTTTTTATTCTGTTGAGCTCGTTGACGGGCTGCCAATTGGCTACTTTCATACCAAAAGGTGTAGTTACCGCTGTATTGATTTATCTTGCCAAAATCAATATCTGAAATATGAGTACACACAGAATCCAGGAAATGCCTGTCGTGTGATACTACAATAACGGTATTCTCATAGTTCGCAAGGAAATTTTCCAACCACGAAATAGTTTCAAAATCCAGGTCGTTTGTTGGCTCATCCATAATTAACACATCAGGATTCCCGAACAAGGCCTGTGCAAGCAAGACACGTACTTTAAGCTTTCCGTCCAGATCGCCCATTTTAGTGTAATGAATATCTTCTGCAATACCAAGATTAGATAACAAGGCTGCTGCGTTACTATCGGCATTCCACCCGTTCATTTCTTCAAATTGAACTTGCAATTCACCAATCCGGTCTGCATTCTCATCCGAATAATCCGCATAGAGTGCATCTATTTCTTTTTTTACATCATACAAAGGCTTATTTCCAATAATGACAGTTTCTAAAACAGTAAAATCATCATATGCATAATGATCCTGTTCTAAAACCGACATTCTTTTACCCGGTTCTAAATGAACATGCCCACTGGTTGGGTCTATTTGGCCTGAAATAATTTTTAAAAAGGTAGATTTTCCAGCCCCATTAGCTCCTATAATTCCATAACAATTGCCCTGTGTAAAGGTTGCATTAACCTCGTCAAACAGGATTCTTTTTCCAAACTGAACTGAAAGATTTGATACTGTTAACATTTATTCTATTTTTGATTTGCGAATTTAAGGGCAAAAATAACAAATAAAGCATTATTTATATTTATTTAATGATTAACGTTTCAAATGAATATATTTAACTAGCTATTAACATCAAAGCTTAACTGGCTTTGTTACATTTGTTTAAAGTAATAGGCAACAGTATAAACACTGTTCATGAAAATTGATGCATGAAAAACGTTTTATTAGCAGTTCTAATTTTTTCTCTTTTCAGTTGCGGTAATAGAAGTAATACTTCTACTGCTTATTTTGGAGGTGAAATTGTTAATCCTAAAAGTGACTACGTTGTGCTTTTAAAGGACGATATGGTTATAGATTCTGCTGAAATTGATGAAACGAACAGGTTTATGTTTAAGCTTGAAGATTTTAATGAAGGGTTATATAATTTTCAACACCTTGAATACCAGTATGTATTCATAGAACGAGGCGACAGTATCATGATGCGTTTAAATACGCTGGATTTTGACGAATCCCTTGTATTTTCAGGAAGAGGCTCCGAAAAAAATAATTTTCTTATTGATATGTTTTTGGTTAATGAAGATGAAAAAGGACTCATTCATAACTATTATTCTCTTGAAGCCGATGATTTCAGGCATAAAATTGATTCACTTCAATCCATGAAAATGGATCAGTATCAAAATCTTTTAGGAGATTACAAATTATCTGCGAATGCAAAAAAAATAACCCGGGCTGTAATAGATTTTTCTCATTATGCGAATATGGAAATATATCCCTATATGCATAAAAACAAACATCGGTTACATTATGTTAAAGAACTCCCTAAAGATTTTTACAGCTACCGCAGCGTTGATCATTATCAAGATGCTTCGTTAAGCTATTTCAGGCCATATTTAAATTATATGGTTATGCATTTTAATAATTTATCTTATGTAGATTGTTTATCTGATTGCTCTAAAAGAAATGGCCGAATAGAGCAAACTCTACACTACCACATGCATAAACTTCATTTAATTGACAGTTTAGCTAAAGAACAAAATTTAAGGGACAACCTTTTCAGAAATGCTGCTTATGATTATTTACTCGGTGACCACAATCCGGTAAACAATCAAAAATTTATTGCCGAGTTTAATAATTTATCTAAGAATAATAAACATGGAGATGAAATAAATGAACTCTATGACGGTATTCAGGATTTACAAACCGGTAAAACAATGCCTCAAATAGAATTAGTAAGACAAGATGGCACAAAAATCTCTACTGATAGTTTATACCAGAATAAAACAACTGTTTATTACTTTTGGTCTATAAATCAAAGAAACCACATGAAAAAAATTAATAAAAGGGTTGAAGAATTAAAAGCTCTATACCCTCATTTTAATTTTATTGGTATAAATGTTAATGAGAATCACAGTAAATGGATTAATAATTTAACAGCATATAAATTAAATCCTGACATTCAATACAGATGTGCTGATTTCCAGGAAATGAGTAAAAAATTTGTTCTCAACAGCCTCAACAAAATGATAATTGCTAATGAAGACGGTACTATCATTAATGGGTTTGCTAATGCCTATGACCCTGGACTGGAAGTACAACTATCAGAAATTTATTCTAAAAACACAATTCCTTTAAATAGTGTACGCACCGTTAAAAATGGAAACTAAATAGGTTAATCTTAGTTTTTCTTCTTTTTGTACCTTTGGTTATGCTCCTCTGTTTTTTAAAATTTTAATTGATTGAATATTGAAAATCCAACTACCCATTTAACTACATACAATCATTTTATTTGTTTCTTTGTGTACTGAATTATCAACAGAAATATAAAAATGTCAAAAATTGTTTTAATAACGGGAGGCTCTTCCGGTTTAGGAAAATCTACAGGTGAATATTTGGTTAAGAAAGGATATGCTGTTTACGGAACCAGCAGAAATCCCGACAAGTTTAAAAATTTTGACGCTTTTACACTCATTAAATTAGATGTTGCTGACAAAACCTCCATGGAAGTAGCAGTGAAAACAATTATAGAGAAAGAAGGGAAAATTGATGTTTTAATTAATAATGCAGGGGTTGGAATTACAGGACCCGTTGAAGAAACGCCTGGTGAAGAAATAGTAAAAGCTTTTGATACTAATTTTCATGGTCCTTTGAACCTTATCAAAATCGTTTTGCCCCATATGAGAAACCAAAAAGATGGGCTTATTATAAATATCACATCCATAGCAGGCTACATGGGCCTACCTTACAGGGGAATTTATTCTGCTACCAAGGGAGCATTAGAACTTATAACAGAAGCTATGAGAATGGAAATTAAAGATTTTGGTGTAAAGATGACCAATATTGCACCGGGCGATTTTGCTACTAATATAGCATCAGGAAGATATCATGCCCCTGTTTTAGAAAATTCCCCTTATAAATCTTCCTATGGAAAATGTTTGAAAATGATAAATGAGCATGTAAATTCTGGAGATGATCCAGAACTGGTTGCGGCAATGGTTTATAGGATCATTAACACAAAAAATCCAAGAATCCATTATAAAGTAGGCGCCTTTATGCAAAAATTTTCGATTGTTCTAAAGCGTATAATACCGGATAAGGCGTATGAGAAACTATTACTTAATCATTATAAACTCTAATTTTTTAAATAATTTTAAGAAATCTGTTGTTTTATCGAAAACGATTGAGTATTAATATTTAATGATGTAAATTTGCAGCTTGTAAATTAAAAATAATATAAAATAATAATATTTAGAAATGAAGTTTTTTATTGATACTGCCAACTTAGAGCAGATAGCAGAAGCCCAGGCATTAGGAGTTTTAGACGGGGTAACAACCAATCCCTCTTTAATGGCAAAAGAAGGAATTACAGGAAGAAATAATATTCTAAAACACTATGTTGAGATTTGTGATATAGTAGATGGAGATGTTTCTGCTGAAGTAATAGCAACAACTTTTGATGAAATTATAAAAGAAGGAGAAGAACTGGCTGATTTACATAATCAAATTGTGGTTAAAGTTCCGATGATAAAAGACGGAATTAAAGCTATAAAGTATTTTACTGATAATGGCATAAGAACAAACTGTACCCTGGTTTTTTCTGCAGGACAGGCTTTATTGGCAGCCAAAGCAGGAGCAACATATGTTTCACCTTTTATCGGACGATTGGATGATATATCTACAGACGGTTTAGCTCTTATTGCTGATATCAGGGAAATTTATGATAACTATGGATTTGAAACACAAATCTTAGCAGCTTCTGTAAGGCATTCTATGCATGTTATTGAATGTGCTAAATTGGGAGCTGATGTAATGACAGGCCCTTTATCTTCAATAGTAGGATTGTTAAATCATCCGTTAACGGATATAGGTTTGGCAAAATTTTTAGAAGATTATAATAAAGGAAACTAATTTTCTCAAATCATAGAAATTTAAACCGGCATTTTTTTATGCTGGTTTTTTTGTATATTTATATGCTCTATATCTCATACCGCCTATTATTGTTAAAAAAACACGAGATAGTTATAAAACTATCAAAAATTTTAGTAGAGTTTTGTGTTTGAATATATTTTCACCTTTAATTATTTTTGCAGGGATAAATTTTTTAGAAATTAAATGTATATATGAAACTTTATTTAAAGTTTGACCCCAGTATTATATTTAGGTCAGTTTTAGAAGAGCAATTAAAAAAACATGAACTTGAGTATAAGATTACCGGAATGGGTGAGATTGTTTTTAAAAAAGATTTATCTGCTGAAACAATAAAAGACTTATCTTCAACCCTGGAAAATTATGGTATATATATTTTAAATGATCATAAAATAGAGTTAGTACAACGAATTAAAGATGCTATTACTGAAATAATTCAAACAGATAATCCGGATAAAAATTGTAAATTTTCAATTTACCTGTCTGATAAACTTAACTACTCTTACACTTATTTATCAAATTTATTTTCAGAAGTAACATATACATCCATTGAAAATTTTTTGATACTGAAAAAAATAGATTACGCCAAAAGCCTTATAATAGAAAACAAACTTACACTCTCGGAGATTGCCTATAAATTGAATTACAGTAGTGTAGGACACCTATCCAATCAATTTAAAAAAACTACAGGATTAACACCAAGGGTTTTTCAGGATATAATAAAAAGAAGAAAAAACAAAAATATTCATACTAAAACTATTTAAATTCATTGCTTGAATATGCATATAGATGTATTAAATGTAGCCCTTGTTGACGATGATAAAGACGATAGATTTCTTTTTCAAGAAGTTATAGAAGAAATAAAAATCAATACAAACCTGCTCTTATTTACGAATGGGCAAGAGTTTATGGACTACCTTATTCAGGAAGATACCGTGAACCTTCACATTATTTTTCTGGATTTAAATATGCCGGTTAAAAATGGTATTCAATGTCTTGAAGAAATAAGAAGTAACAATAGGTTTAATGATATTTCTGTGGCTATTTACTCAACTTCGTCTTCGGAAGCTGATATTGAAGAAACTTTTGTTAAAGGGGCGAATGTTTATATTAATAAGCCAAATGATTTTAAGAGCTTAAAAAAAACTATAGAGCAGGTACTTCGTGTAAACTGGCAGTACAATACCTCCGTATTAAACCGGGGTAATTTTTTATTAAAAATTTAAAAGTTTAATGTTATTAACTGAGAATAGGTATTCCGGGAAAGTATATGCGATAATAATGATTATTGCCGTTTCATTGCTTTTATTTATTTCAAGCATTACATACCGGGAACTTAAATCTTTTGAAGATTCTTCAGGTAAGGTCTCTCATATTTACCAGGTAAGTATGGAAATTAACCATATGTTTTCATTGTTTTCGCTCTTAAAATCAGAAGAACTAAACTATGTAATTTCTAAAAATTCAACCTATCTGAATAGTATTGAGAATTATAAATCAAGAATCGATCTTTCACTTCTCAGAATAGATAGCTTAACCAGCCAAAATCCTAATCAGCAAAAAAATATTGATTTACTGAATCTTCTGAAAGAAAATTTATATACCAGTATTAAGAATATCAATCTGTCTGCTCATCAAGCTGAAATAGATCAGGACTATATTGATAATGAAATAGCCGAGATAAATAAAAATGTGGAAAGCATAGATATCCATACGGATAATATGATCAATGAAGAGCAAAAATTTTTAAAATTAAGAAAAGAACAATATTTGCAGAACAGGTGGTTTACACCAAAACTCTCATTAGTAATGGGGTTATTTGCATTAATTATCCTTGTTTCGTCCTTCTATAAGATTAACAGGGACAGGGAAAAAATAAAAAATACACAGTCCTTTCTCAGTAATATCCTGGGATCTACCGATAATATAATAAGCCATTTTAAGCCTATTAGGGATAGCCGGGGTACAATAAAAGATTTCGAGATAGTATATACAAATGATGAAATTAAAAATGTAACCGGACACGTTGCAGAGGAAATTATGGGCAAGAAAGTTTCTGATGTTTATCCCATTCTTTTTGAGAATGGTGTTTTTGAAATTTTTATTGAATGTATTGAAACCGGTAAGAAGATTGAATATGAAAAAAGATTTGTATTTAATGGACGAAGTATGTGGTTTTTCAATACAGTAATAAAACTGGGTGAAGGTTTAACATTGACCTCACATAATATAACTAAAGAAACCCTCGCTAAACTGGAATTAAAGAAACTTAATAAACGCCTGGAAATTCATAATTCGATCCTTAAAAAAGCAAAGTCCATTGCGAAGCTTGGAAGTTTTGAACTGAATTTAGATTCGTGGGAATTAACTTTGTCCGATAATATGGGGAAATTACTTGGCTATGGACCTTCAGAGTTAAAATCATCTTACATAGACCTATTGTCTATTGTACATCCAAAAGACAGAAAGGGTTTCAATAAAAAACTTTTAAAAGTTAAAGAAGGAAAGCCATATAAAGAACATACATTCCGGGCAATAACAAAAAATCAGGATAACAGGTTTTTTAATATTAGTGGAACTTTAGAAACATCGGAAAAAAACATATTTTTAGCAGTAGTACAGGACGTGACTGAATTATTGGAAAATGAACAGATACTTAAATCTAAAAATGAAGATTTAAAAAGATCTAACGAAGAACTTAAATCTTTCAATAGGGTAGCAAGCCATGATTTGCAGGAACCTCTCCGAAAAATTCAAATGTTTATTTCCCGTATACGTGATACAGATTTTGACAACCTCTCGGAAAAGGGAAGAACTTATTTTAATACTGTTACGGATTCTGCCTTGAGAATGCAAAAATTAATACATTATCTCCTTATGTACTCCCGTGTAAACCGTGCCGACAGTATTTACGAGAAAACGGATATGAATATAGTGCTGGAAAAGGTGAAGGAAGACTTTGGTAATTTAATAGATGAAAATCTTCTGGAAATACATTCCACCGAACTCCCTGTTTTGAATGCAGTATTTTTTCAAATGGAACAGTTATTTACAAATATTATTTCCAATTCATTTAAATACAGTAAGGCCGACGAAAAGGCGATTGTTACAATTTCTTCTGAAACAGTAAACAGAGATGAGATTAAAAGTAATTCTAATTTAACCTCTGCTTTGTATCATAAAATATCCTTTAAGGATAACGGTATAGGATTTAAACAGGAATATGCCGAAAAGATTTTTGAGTTATTTCAGAGACTCCATGGTAAAACTGAATACGGAGGAACCGGAATCGGACTTGCTATATGCAAAAAAATTGTAGAGCAGCATTATGGTTTTATTGATGCTGAAAGTAGTCCCGGAGAAGGAGCGGTATTTCATATTTACCTTCCTGTTAAATAAATTTATTTCTTCAAAAAACATTTACTGCCTGATTTTCATGAATTTAAGGTCAACTATTTGCAAAAATTAGTTAAAAAAGGCTTAAATGAGTGAATTTTGTAAAAGATCCAAAAAATTGTGTAATACATCCCCCTGTCATTGTTCCTAGATTTGTAATGTACAAAACGAAAAGCTAATGTATTAAAACAATAAATCATGAAAATTTTATCACGGAGAATGAAACTATCAACATTCAACAAGAAAAAATTTTTCCCGAGGTTTTTGTTTTTAATTTCAATCTTGCTTTTGATCGTTTGGACAATAGGATATTTTTTCCTGAACATGAGCTCCCTAATACACCTAGTCCTACTTATTTCTGTAATGATTTTAATATTCAAAACTATACTAGAGTAGTATAAAATAAGAATAAAAAACATAAACAACTAAAATATTATGAGGAGCATAGAAATAAATATTACGGATTTTAAAAATGTTATCACTCACTTACAAAATCAATTGGGAGGAGAGTTAAAATCAGAGTCAGGAGAATATACTCTGGAGCTGGATAACGATTTAGCAAAAGGAACTATAAACGGTATTTGTTTTTATGAAGGTATTTCATATGTAGAATATGATGTTACTTTTTATGAAGATGTACAAATTGAAATGCGATGTGTAGAGTCTAGTCCTTTAGTCTTTATGTATTGCTCAAAAGGATCATTAACGCATGATTTTAGCCTAATAGGAAAAAAAGAGACCCTCGGTGAATTTCAAACTGCTATTTTGTCTGCCTCTAATAATGATAATCATAGGTTTTACTTTGCTAAGGATGTAAATATATCTACCTCTATGATCCATGTTGAAAAAGATGGCGCTAAAAGCTCAAGTTTACATAGCCTAAATAGTCAGTTTAAAAAATTATTTCCTTTGGATTCTAATGGAAAAAGTTTTTCTTACTTCGGAACCTGTAACCTTAAAATAGAAGATCAGATAAGCCAACTCAGAAATTTAGAAGCAAAAGGGTTTTCAAGAGCTTTAAAAATTCGTGGTATCGTTTATATGATTCTGGCCCTCGAAATACAACAACATACTCATGATGTTAATAATTCTAAGCTTAATACTGGATCATTGAGTAGGTCTGAAATGGCTAAAATAAGAGATATATCGGAACAGATAAAAGAGGCACCAGAAGTACAGTACACCGTTAAATCTTTATGCATGGAATGGGGTCTTTCACCTGCCAAATTACAAGAAGGCTTTAAATTAATGCATGGACGTACTGTAACTGATTACATACGAAATGTTCGA
This sequence comes from uncultured Flavobacteriaceae bacterium, assembly GCA_937901915.1. GTDB lineage: Bacteria > Bacteroidota > Bacteroidia > Flavobacteriales > Flavobacteriaceae > Abyssalbus. The sequence goes on along the minus strand of CALGUD010000001.1, from coordinate 290 downwards.
GTAGAAATTTCAGAAGGATTAATTAAAAATGCTGATATGAATATTTCAGAAGTAGTATATAGTGTAGGTCTTACAAGTAGAAGCTATTTCTCTAAAATATTCAAGGAAAAGTATAATTGTTCTCCCAGACAATACCTCAGTCAACAAAAAGTGTTAGCTGCAACAGCCTGAGATATATACCAATCACAATTCAAAAAACCAGTCTATTGACTGGTTTTTTTATTCAGGATAATACTGGATCAAGTACAAAAGTTGTGTGTGAAATTTAAAATAGAATTCAGATTTTTGTA